>SFHK01000080.1 GCA_004556395.1 Clostridiales bacterium | reverse complement strand
TCGGCTTCGTTGCTTCCTTACGTATGTCTCACCCTCCGCCGCACCGCTGCTCTCAGTCGTGTACGCCGTCCGATAAGCTGTCTTCCGTATAACCGTCTTTCCGTGGATTCCCTTAGGAAGAATGTACTTCCCCATTTTTTAGAATCATCATTATTTTACCGCTTTTCCCCATGTATGTCAAGAACCCTAATTGGCGCTAACCAAAGTTTCCCCTAAAAATAACTCGAAACACGATCGACATCCTGTCTCATCGTGTTTCTTCATTATAAAGAATGCCGTTCCGCATAACCTTTACCGGAACGGCAGCTCCCTTACCACCGTGGCAGTGCCATCACACAGGATTTTGGTGATGGGAGGGGGAATCGGTTTGGTCTCCGCGGAAATACCGTTTTGCGAGCTCCATACAATGCCGGACATCCGCGGCGGTCTGGCGTTCGGACAGGCAGTCGAAAGTCGGGCCGCAACACATGATCAGACCTTTTGTATTGTGTTTTCATTCGGATATCTTAAACACCCTTCATTTCTTCGGGATCGGTATCCCACTCAAGCGCTTCGCCAAGCAGAATCACGCCGATGCATTCATCCGCCCGTTTAATTGCGTATGTGTGTCCCTTGCAATTATGGTCAATACCGTATTGAGTTTTATAATTGTATCAGCGCTGTCAACAAATGCTTCGCTTATATCATCACGCTGTATTCCGCGAACGCCTTCGATGTTGGAATCAGAGAGCACTTCTAAAGCGATCAAGTCCATAGCTTACTCCTTACAGAGATTGTGGTTTCAGCACCCGTGCCGTTCCAACATTTCCAGCCCGATCTCGATGTGTTACTTCGTGTTGAGTTTGGACAACAGGCACACCGTCTCGACATGTCCGGTCTGGGGAAACATATCGACGGGGCGGGCGAAGGCAAGGCGATAGGCGGGGGCGAGCAGCTTGAGGTCGCGGGCGAGGGTGGCGGGATTACAGGAGACGTAAACGAGCTTTGGCGCGGGGGATTCGCACAGGGCGCGCACGACGGGCGCGTCGAGACCCTTGCGGGGCGGGTCGACGATGACCGCGTCGAAGTGCTCCTTCTTTTGAAGCCTTGGATACAACGCCGCGGCGTCGCCCTCGAGGAAGCGAGTTTTGCCCGCGAGATGGTTGACTTCGGCGTTTTTGCGCGCGTCGACCACGGCGGGCGCGACGATTTCGATGCCCGTCGCGTTCGCGCACGTACGCGCGGCGAAGAGCGTGATCGTGCCCGCGCCGCAGTATACGTCGCACACGCGGTCGCCGGGCTTCAGCTCGGCCAGCGCCAACGCTTCCTTATATAAGCGCTCCGCCTGCGGGCGATTGACCTGGAAAAAGGATTGCGGGGAGACCGAAAAGCGCAGGCCGTCCAGCGTTTCGGAAAGGATTTCGGCTCCGGCCAGTCTGCGGCAAAGACCGTCCAGCGCATGCGCGGGACGGCGCGAAAGCTCGCACGCGTACACGCTGCGAACCATTGGAAGTTCCGCCATGATCGCGCGGGCCAGCCGGGACGCGTCGGCGCGGGCGTACAGCGACAGCGTGACCATCATCTCGCCCGCCGCGTTCGTGCGCACGACGAGGTTCTTCAGCGGCAGGCTTCCGCGCCGCGCGCGCACAAAGGCGAGCACGCGGTTCGCGCCCTCCGTCTGAAGCGGGCATTCCGCAATGTCGATCACTCGATGCGTGCCGCCCTCGCACACGCCCGCCTTTTCGCCGTCAAACGCGAACTCCGCCTTGTTGCGATAGCCCAGCGTTTCCGGCGACGCGAGCGTCTCCCCTGCCTCAGGCGCGTCCACGCCGCCCAGACGCGAAAGCGCGTCCACGACCTTCTGGCGCTTGAGCGAAAGCGCGCGCGCGTAGGCGATATGCTGCGTCTGACAGCCGCCGCACACGCCATAATGCGGGCAGACCGGTACCACGCGGTCGGGCGACGGCTCCCGCACGTCCAGCAGACGCGCCGTGCAGAAGCGCTCCTTTTCGGCTTCAATCTGCACGTCCACCGTCTCGCCGGGAATCGCGAAGGGTACGAAAACGGCGCGGCCGTCCGAAAGACGGCCGACGCCCTGCATTTCCGACCCGACGCCGGTAATGAAAATCGTTTCTCTGTTCATCGGACGTAGCCGGTGAGATCCACGAGATCGTAATACTCGCGGTCAAAGACCATGGGCGACAGCGCTTCGTCGAGGGAGACGTCCATGATCTTGTTGCCCTTGATGCCCACGGCGCGACCGCCAATGTCGTTTTTCAGAAGCTCGACGGCGTGCGCGCCGGTGCGCGTAGCCAGAATTCGGTCGTTGGCGGTGGGGCTGCCGCCGCGCTGCGTGTAGCCCAGCACGGTCGCGCGCGTCTCGTGGCCGCTCAGCTCCTCAATGACCTCGGCGTACTGGCTGCTGGTCATGTGCTCGCGGGTGATGTGCAGCTTGGGATACTCCTTCTTGAGTGCCTTCAGATCCGTCTTCAGCGAATCCTGCGCACCCTCGGCGAAGATCAGAATCATCGAGCGCTTGCCGCTGATTACGCCCTTGTGCACGGTGTCGGCCACCTCTTCCAGCGTCCACGGCACCTCGGGAATGATCGCCATTTCCGCGCCGCAGGCCACGGCGGTATGTACGGCAATGTCGCCGCAGTGGCGGCCCATCACGGTGACGATGGACGCGCGCTCGTGCGCGTCGCCAGTATCGCGGATGCGGTTGACCGCCTCGACGGCCGTGTTCAGCGCGGTGTCGAAGCCGATGGTGAACTCGGTATAATTCAGGTCGTTATCAATCGTGCCGGGAACGCCGATCGTGGGCATGCCCAGATTGTTGAGCGCGCGCGCGCCGGCATAGGTTCCGTTTCCGCCGATGCACACAAGACCCTCAATGCCCAGCGCGCGAAGGTTGCGCACGGCTTCCTTCTGCACGGATTCCTCGAGGAAATCCAGGCAGCGGGCGGTCATCAGCATCGTGCCGCCCTTGTGGATGATGCCGGACACGCTGCGGGAATTCATTTCAACGTAATCGTCCTCGGTAGTCAGGGACTTCATCAGCAGGCCGTTATAGCCGCGCTTAAAACCAACCACGGACATCTGATTGCTCAGCGCCGTGCGAACGACAGCGCGAATCGCGGCATTCATGCCGGGCGCGTCGCCACCGGAAGTCAATACGCCGATGCGCTTCATGGATGGATTCTCCTCCTTTGTCTGCATCCGTCGCCCGGGGCGGAAATCCGCTTTGCGGGGCGAGAATTTTCACAGCTCTGCTTGTATTATAATCGATGATGTGTTAATGTTCAAGAACCGGCTTTCGACCGGAAACCAACAATGCTGTTAAGGTAACGCCGCACAAATGAGGTGGTCGCCCGGCGAATGGTTTTTCGTCCGATGCAGATTTCGGCGGAAAAGACATCGCCCGACGCGCCGCCGAATTGCGCGCTGGCGCCGTAAGCGTCCGCACAGCTTCGCGCGGGCGCGCAGCCTTTCGGAGGGCATGCTCATGGAACGAATTACCAGCGCTTCCAACCCGGTGGTCAAGCGCCTGAAGGCGCTGCGCGAGGCGAAGGCGCGGCAGGAAAGCGGCCTGTTTCTGGTGGAGGGCGAGGTCATGCTTCGCGAAGCGCTGGCTTGCGGCCTGAAGCCCGCCGAAGCGCTGGCCGAGGAGGAAAGCGCGCTTACGGACGAGCTTGCGCGCGCGGGCGCCGTCGTTCGTCCGGCCGTGCGCACCGCCATCGAAGCCGCCTGCGATACAAAGACGCCGCAGGGCGTGTGCGCGTCGTTCACCATGCCGCGCCGCACGTCCGTACCAGGCGGCGCGCGCAGGCTTGTGGCGCTGGACGGCGTGCAGGATCCCGGGAACCTCGGCACGATCTGGCGCACGGCGGACGCGGCGGGCTTTGACGCGCTTCTGTTGGGTGCGGGCTGCGCCGACCCGTGGTCGCCGAAGGTGCAGCGCGCCAGCATGGGCAGCGGCTTCCGCGTGGCCGCGGTGTCGGGCGAAATGCCGCTTCTGCTCTCCCGCGCGCAGGCGGACGGCTTCCGCGTCGTCGTTTCCGCGCTGGACGGCGCGCCGCTGTACGCGCGCACGCAGCCGAAAGCGGGCGAAAAGCTCGTGCTCGTCATCGGCAACGAAGCGCGCGGCGTATCCCCGGAGGTGCAGCGCATGGCCGACGTAAAACTGAAAATTCCGATGCGCGGCGGAGCGGAATCTTTAAACGCCGCCGTCGCCGCCGGAATTTTAATGTATGAACTGACAAAAGAAAGCGAGTAGATGCACATGATTCTCAAGGGCGCAACAGTGAACTTCCTTGGCGACAGCATCACGCAGGGCGTGGGCGCGTCGTCCCTCGAAACGCGCTTTACCGACGTGTTCGCGCGCGAATTCGGCCTGAAGGCTGTGAACAATTACGGCATTTCCGGCACGCGCATTGCCCGTCAGCAGCATCCGGAGACGGACAATCCCCTCTGCCACGGCGACGCGCCGCTGGGCACGTTTGCCGACCGCACGCCGGACACGTTCACCGGCGCGTGCCATTATCTGATGAACGGCCTTCTGGAAATGTACGTCGGCAAGCCCGTCGTCATCCTCACGCCCCTGCACCGCTGGAACGAGGACTCCCTGCACGGCGACCGCAAGCCCAACGACGTCGCGCCGCTGTCCGCCTACCGCGAGATTCTGGTCAGGGTCGCGGAATACTACGCGCTGCCCGTGCTCGACCTGTACGCGACCAGCGGCATTCAGCCGGCGAACGCGGTCTGCCGCGAGCGGCTTCTGCCCGACGGCCTGCATCCCAGCGACGAGGGGCACGCCCTCCTCGCCCATCGCATCGGCAAATTCCTCGAAAGCCTGTAAGAAAGCGGGGCGTTTCACATGCTTCTCAGGGGCGCAACGATCAACTTCATCGGCGACAGCATCACGGAGGGCGTGGGCGCGTCGTCCGTGGAAAACCGCTATACCGACGTGCTCGCGCGCGAATTCGGCCTGAAGGCCGCCAAAAACTACGGCATTTCCGGCACGCGCTTCGCCCACCAGAAGAACCCGACGGTCAACAACCCCAGCTTCGAGCCACGGCGACGCGCCGCTGGGCACGTTTGCCGACCGCACGCCGGACACGTTCACCGGCGCGTGCCATTATCTGATGAACGGCCTTCTGGAAATGTACGCCGGAAAGCCCGTCGTCATCCTCACGCCCCTGCACCGCTGGAACGAGGGCTGCCCGCGCGGCGACGTGAAAACGGAGGACGTCGCGCCGCTGTCCACCTACCGGACAATCCTGCTCCGGGTGGCGGAATCTTACGCGCTGCCGGTGCTCGACCTGTACGCCGTCAGCGGCATTCAGCCGACGAACGCGCGCAACCGCGAGCGGCTCGCGCCCGACGGCGTGCACCCCAACGACGCGGGCTACGCCCTCCTCGCCCACCGCATCGGCAAATTTCTGGAAAGCCTGTAACCACGACGAAAGGAAACCAGCATGAGACTTTGCGTACCGATTCCCTGCTTTTTCCCGAAAATGGACTTCGCGGACGCGCTGCGCCGCGTGAAGGCGCTGGGCTTTGACGCCGCCGAGGGCTACGACTGGCGCGGCTTCGACTTTGCCGCCGTGCGCCGCGCGCTGGACGAAACCGGCATGGAGCTTTTAAGCCTGTGCACCACGGAATTTCGCATGACCGACCCGTCGTTTCGCGGCGCGTGGCTGAACGGTCTGCGCGAAAGCTGCGCCGCCGCGCGGACGCTGGGCGTTCGCCGCCTGATCACGCAGGTCGGCCCCGACACCGGCGCGCCCCGCGCCGGGCAGCATGAAAGCATCGTTCAGGCGCTGAAGGCCGCCCGCCCCATTTTAGAGGACAGCGGCGTAACCCTGATGATCGAGCCGCTCAACACGCTCGTCAACCATCCCGGCTATTACCTGTGGTCGTCCGTCGAGGGCTTTGACATTCTCCTCGAGGTCGGCCACCCGCTCGTGAAGATGGTCTACGACATCTATCACCAGCAGGTGATGGAGGGCAACATCATTCCCAACGTCGTGAACCACTTGGACCTCATCGCCCACCTGCACGCCGCCGGTCATCCCGGCCGCCACGAGCTGCAATTCGGCGAAAACGACTACCATTTCATCTTCCATGCCATCGATCAGGCAGGCTACACGGGCGCGTGCGGGCTGGAATACAACCCCACCCTGCCCGCCGAGGAAAGCCTGAAAATCGCCCGCGCCCTGTACGCGCAGGCATAATACAGCCGCCGGTCGTTCTATGGGGCTTTCGCCCTTCGAATGCCCGGCGGCTCTCTTTGCTCAATCGCCCAGCAGATGATATACCGCGTTGAACTCGCTTCCCCGGTCGCTTACGCTGCGGATAAAGCCGGTAAAGTCTGTTTTGTACGTCTTCGCGCGATAGTTGTTCAGCGGATTAAACATCACCTCATAGCTGCCGTCTCGATAGAGCGCCACAAAGTTGTACGCCTCTACATTCATGTAATAGGGCGCGGTATGACAGTAGTCCGACAGCAGTACAAACTCCACGAAGCAAACCATGTCGTCAAAAAGCTCGTGTGCCTTCTTGTCGTCCTCCGGCAGAACCGGATCGGCGATGTAAACACCCTTGTGCTCCGAATTTCGAGATAGCCGTCTCCGTGTTTGCCGGATTGATACATTTGCTTCCAGTATTCCTTCAGTGCGTCGATCGCGCCAGAAATCACAGCTTCGTCAGACTGCGTCCCATCGCTCGCTCCGTATCCGGAGATTTGCTTCCAGTATTCCTTCAGCGCGTCGATCGCGCCAGAAATGACAGCTTCGTCAGACTGCGTTCCACCGCTCGCTTCCGCCAGCGCGGATGCCGGCACGACCACCGCAAGCAGCAGCGCCAGCAGCATGCAAACCGTTTTCTTCATCCGTCTGCCTCCCTCTTAAAGCTCCTTCTGTCTCTTCACGCCCACATACGGCCCGTCCTCGCACTGCCCGGCGGCGCGATAGCCGAGCGATTCATAGTATCCGTTCAGGAACGCGCTGTCCACCGCGCAGTCCAGCCGCATATAGCGCTTGCCGTGCGCCTGCCCCAGCGCCTCCGCGGCGGCGAGCAGCGCCCGACCCGCGCCCGACGCGGAGGAATCCGTCACGAGATTGTGCACGTAAAACGCAGGCTCGTTCTCGCACTCCGCCCAGCGCTCGTCCTCCGAAAGCAGCACCGCCGCGCCGGTGATTTTGCCCGTGGCGACGTCCGTCAGCACGTACAGGCAGTCCTTCGCCCGCATTTCCCGGTAATAGTCCGCCGGGTACGCGTTCAGATAGTCCGTGTCGTTCCACTGGCGAATCCCCTTTTCGTCCATCCATCGAACCCGCTTTTCATACAGCGAGAAGACCTCGTCGACTTCCTCCGGCCGCGCCGAGCGCAGCGCGTACCTGCTCTTTTCACCATCACGCATTCGATCCACCCATCCTGTCCTCATACGCGGGCGCTGCCGTCGCAGACGGCTGCCGCGCCGAATCTTCCTTTGCGCTCATGCGCCCGAGCAGGAACCCCAGCAGCGCGAGCAGCAGCATCAGCACGGCGATCACCGCCGCCCGACCGGCGCGCGCCGCGGACGCTTTCCGCTTTTCCCGCTTGTTCTCCTGGGGCGCTCTCCGCTGCCGCGCGGCTTCGCTTCGCCTGTCGCTGAACGCCTTTTCGTTGAACTTCGTCAGCACCTCGCGCTGGTCGCGCCCACAGCGGGCGCAGGTCTCCGAGGTCAGCAGATTGATGCGCCCGCACACGCAGCGCCAGAAATTCTTCTGCGTCTGCGGATATTGCACGGCGTCGTCGCCCGCCGCCGCCCGAAGCCGATCCAGCGCCTCGCCCTGCAAAACCGGCTGCTCGCCGATTTCCACCAGATCGCCGTCCTCCGGCTTCCAAACCGCGCCGTCCTCAAAGGTGACGGAGGTAAAATACATCTCCACGTGGTCGGCGTTCAGAAAATCCACCAGCGAATGCACCAGCTTGAACCCGCTGCGCGGCTTCACCAGCATCTCGTCCACGGTGATGTTCTCGGTCACGTCGGCGCGCGTGAGGCCGTTATACCAGCGCGTCGTCGCGGAATAGGCGACCACGGCGCGCTCGGACAGGTTGAACAGGCGAATATACGCACGCGTATGGCCGTTGTCATCCATTAAAAGCTCATACCCGCGCAGCTCGATCGGGCAGGACAGATCTACGATCAAAGCGCTCTCCTCCGAATTGCATTTGGAAAATTATAGCAGGTGATTGTTATCTCCATATGAACCCCCGGATTCGCGCATAACCGACGCGATTTTCGGCAAACCTGAAGCCAAATCGATCCGTTTCGAGGTGGTATTTATGGAAACAATCGCTTTTTACGACGCGCGTCCCTATGACCGCACGTGGTTCGACCGCCTGAATTCCGCGTACAGGATTCGCTATATCGAAAGAGCATTCTCTCCCGAAACCGCGCGGGAAGCGAGCGGCTGCCGTGCGATGGTTGCCTTCGTGAACGACCGGCTGGACGAAGCGTCGCTGAAGGCCGCCCATGACGTCGGCGTCCGCCTGATCTGCATGCGCTGCGCGGGCTACAACAACGTAGACCTTGCCGCCGCGGAGAAGCTGGGGCTCACCGTGACCACCGCCGCCAACTATTCTCCCCACGCCGTGGCGGAGCATGCCATGGCGCTGACGCTGGCGCTCAACCGTCACCTGCACGTTTCGTTCCGGCGCACGCGCGCGTTCGACTTCACGCTGCACGGCCTGACCGGCTTCGACCTGTACGGCAAGACCGCCGGCATCGTCGGCACCGGCCGCATCGGCCGCGCCTACGAGCGCATCTGCCGCGGCTTTGACATGCGCACCATCGCCTACGATCCCTTCCCCGCACCGGAAAGCGGCATCCAGTATGTGTCTCTGGACGAGCTGCTGTTTGAAAGCGACGTGATCTCGCTGCATTGCCCGCTCACGCCCGAAAGCCGCCACATGATCGGCGAAAAGGAGCTCCGGCGCATGAAGCGAAGCGCACTTCTGATCAACACGTCGCGCGGCGCGCTGATTGACAGCCGCGCCCTGCTGGACGCGCTGCGGCGGGGCGAGATCCGCGGCGCGGCGCTGGACGTATACGAGAAGGAGAGCGGCGTGTTTTACCACGACACCAGCGAATCCTCCGACCGCGACGAAAGCCTTTCCCTGCTCGTCACGCTGCCCAACGCCATCGTGACCGCGCATCAGGGCTTCCTGACCGACGAAGCGCTCTCGGAAATCGCTGCTTCGGTGCTTACCACGCTGGATCAGTTCTTCTCCGGCCACACCCCCGCCGCCGCTGTCACCAAACGGCTTCAGTTCGCATAGTCACGCGCAGCGGGCAATTTCGGTCGACGCCGCACAAATGAGGTGGTCAGCCGGCGAATGGATTTTTCGTCAGATGCAAATGCAAATTTCGAAGGTTTACTGGAGGTAAATCGAGAAATTTGCATGCCGCAGATGGCAAAAAAACATCGCCCGACGCGCCGCCGAATTGTGCGGCGGTGCCTTAGATAAATAACGCGCGAGCCGTTGAAATCCGCGTCCGACGGGCGTATAATAAGAATGCGATGTATCTGTAAAAACCGGGAGGAACTCACAATGGATATTTTTGAAAAACTGTCGCTGGCCGGTCTGGTTCCGGTCATCAAGGTAGAAGACGCAAACGACGCCGTGCCGCTTTGCCGCGCGCTCAGCGAAGGCGGGCTGCCGGTCGCGGAGATCACCTTCCGCACCGCGGCGGCGGAGCAGGCCATCCGCAACGTCTCCTCCGCGCTGCCGGAGGTCATTCTCGGCGCGGGCACCGTGCTTTCCGTCGATCAAGTGAAGCGCGCCGTGGACGCGGGTGCGAAGTTCATCGTCAGCCCCGGCCTGAATCCCGCCGTCGTGGGCTATTGCGTAGAGAACCACATCCCCGTGCTGCCCGGCTGCGCCAACCCGTCCGACATTGAAACGGCCATGTCCTTCGGTCTGGACACCGTGAAGTTCTTCCCGGCGGAAGCCGCGGGCGGCATCAACTTCATCAAGGCCATCAGCGCGCCGTACGGCGGCATGAAGTTCGTGCCCACCGGCGGAATCAACGAAAAGAACCTGATGGACTACCTCTCCTTCCCCAAGGTGCGCGCCGCGGGCGGCAGCTGGATGGTGCCGGGCGACGCCGTGAAGGCGAAGGACTGGAACCGCGTCACCGAGCTGACCCGTCAAGCCGTGAAGGTCATGCTGGGGCTGAAGCTCGAGCACATCGGCATCAACAGCGGCTCGCCCGAAAAGGCGCTTGCCGACGCGAAGGCGCTGTGCGCGCTCACCGGCCTTGCGCTGAAGGAGGGCAATTCCTCCGTGTTCGCCGGCAGCGAATACGAGTGCATGAAGAATGCGGGACGCGGCGCCAACGGCCATATCGCCCTGTCCACCCCCAACCTGATGCGCGCCAAATGGCACCTTGAACAGCGCGGCGTCGAATTCGACGAGGACTCGCTCACCGTCAGGGACGGCCGCCCGGCGATCGTCTACATGAAAAACGAAATCGCCGGCTTTGCCATTCATCTTCTTCAGAAATAAACCCGCATAGCAAAGCGGGCGTTCCAGCCAGTCATCGGCCGGAGCGCCCGCCTTTTACGCGATTGCTTTTACGGATTGCTGTTCATATTCTCCATTACGCTGCGCAGACCCACGATGTTTTCCACCGGCAGGGTGAACACCACGGTGTGCGCCTCGCTGGCCGCGCCGGCCTTTTCCATGATGGCGTGCATCACGGCGTCCTTCTTTTCATGCCGCACGGCGATAAGAACCATCTCTTTTTCGTTGGCGATGGAAATGCCGAAAAACTTCGCCGTTCCTGTAGAGGCGGTGCCCTTGGCGTGCACGATCGTTCCGCCGCCCGCGCCCGCGCCGCGCGCCGCGTCCATTACCAGATCAGAAGTGCCGTGTTCGGCGATCGCCATAATCAGATCGTAGGGGTAAATCTGCTTTTCTTCCATTGCTCCCACCTCGCAGTCCTCCTCTTTGATGTCGCCAATCAGATACTTCATGGCCCGCGCGCCGCCGATGCTCGTCACGGGCAGACTCATCGCGATGCCGCAGCCGGGCATGTTGATGCCCATGCTCATAACCATCTCCGTCAGAAGCCGGTTTACCTTGCGCCGGCTTCCGAGCGACAGCATGACCACCTTCTCCGTAACGCCCAGACCAAGTACGCTTAATATGCTGCTTCCCGCAGTACCTTCGCCGGGCACGGAGAACAGAGAAGACATTTCATGCTCCCGCAGCAGGGACATATACTTTTCCTCCGAGGCGCGCTTGATGATAATCAGAAGCGCTCTTGCGCAGAACATATCGGGCACCTCCCTTTATATCTCGATGATGTCGTCGTCCCCGGGCACAGCCGCGCCGCCGTCGGCGTGCGCCTGCTTCAGCTTGAAGTACAGACCAAGGAACTGAATGGCGATCAGCGGCGTCATGGCGACCATGGCGACCACGCCGAACGCGTCCGAGGCAATGTTTCCGCCCACGGCGCTGCACGCGCCCATGGCCAGCGGAAGCAGGAACGTGGCCGTCATCGGGCCGGAGGCGACGCCGCCGGAGTCAAACGCGATGGACGTGAAGATCGGCGGCACGAAGAACATCAGAATCAGGGCGATCGCGTAGCCGGGAATCATCAGATACATGATCGGGATGCGCAGAAGGATGCGCAGCATCGCCAGCCCCACCGAAATGGATACGCCGATGGACAGGCTGGTGCTCAGCGCCTTCTTCGGAATCGCGCCCGCGGTCATTTCGTATACCTGCTTGCTCAGAACGTGCACCGCCGGCTCCGCGGACACCACGAAATAGCCGATGATCATGCCCAGCGGCACCAGAATCCAGCGATAGCTCAGGCTGCCCAGCAGCTGACCGATCAGATTGCCGACCGGCATGAAGCCCACGTTCACGCCCAGCAGGAACAGCACCAGTCCCACGTAGGTATACACAATGCCCACCAGAATTCGCGCCACGTGGCGGAAGTGCAGCTTCAGCATCGTGAATTGCAGAATCAGGAAAAACACCGCAATCGGCGCCAGCGCGACGCCCACTTCCTTCAGATACTTCGGAAGCGCCGACACGAACATATGCCACAGCTCGATGGACGTTTCCGGCATCACCGTTTCCGTCGTGGTCTGCACGACCTCGCCCGGATGGTAGATCAGGCTCAGAATCATGACCGCCAGAATCGGGCCGACGGAGCACAGCGCCACAAGGCCGAACGAATCGCTGTCGGCGTTCCGGTCGCTGCGTATGGCCGACACGCCGATGCCCAGCGCCAGTATGAACGGAACGGTCATGGGGCCGGTCGTCACGCCGCCCGCGTCAAACGCCACGGCCAGGAACGAATCCGGCACGAAAAACGCCAGCGTGAACACGATCGTGTAGGAAATGAGCAGAAGCACCCACATTTTGATGCGCAGGAGAATGCGCAGAAGCGCAACCACCAGAAATATGCCCACGCCTACGGCCACGGCCAGAATCAAGGCCATGTTCGGCACGCCCGGCACCTGCTCGGCCAGCACCTGCAGATCGGGCTCCGAGATGGTGATCATGATTCCCATCACAAGGCCGATGGCGATGATCATCCACAGCTTGCGCGTGCGCGTGATGGCGCTTCCGGCGTATTCGCCGATGGGCGTCATGGCGATGTCCGTGCCCAGCGTGAAAAGACCCATGCCGAAAATCAGCATGAGCGCGCCGAAAATGAACGCCAACAGCGCGCTGTTGGACATCGGAATCATGAAAAAGCAGATCAGAAACACGATAATCGTGATCGGCAGCACCGATGCGAGCGACTCTCTCCATTTTTCCTTTAAAAGATTTCGGCTCTCGAGCATCTCATCCTTCCTTTCCCATTTAATTGGGCGTTTTTTGCCCCAGTGGTTTCATTATACCGGCGGTTTGTGAGCGTGTCAATGCATTTTCGGTTGCAAAACCGACGGAAAGATGATTTCTTCCAGACACTTGGCAAGTCCTTTGCGCGGCTCCATCTGCAATTTTATGCCCGGCAATTTCGATACATCGAAAGTTCTCCGTAAATTTTCCCAAATGGCATTGATTTTGCCGAATTTGAAGTGTATCATGAACATGCTACAATAAGGATAGCAGGGCTTCATCGGGTTTCTCCGCGTGGGGTCTACGCAACCGAAAAGGAAAATACAAAGAAAGAGGTTGTATGCAACATGGCTGAAATCGATCTGAAGAAGTACGGCATCACCGGTACAACGGAAGTTGTTCACAATCCTTCCTATGAAATGCTGTTCGAAGAAGAGACCAAGCCCGGCCTGGAAGGCTACGAAAAGGGTCAGGTCAGCGAGCTCGGCGCGGTCAACGTCATGACCGGCGTCTACACCGGTCGCTCCCCCAAGGATAAGTACATCGTCGTGGACGACAACTCCAAGGGCACCGTGTGGTGGACGTCCGATTCCTATAAGAACGACAACCATCCCATGACCGAGAAAACCTGGAAGTCCGTGAAGGAGCTCGCCACCAGGGAGCTCTGCAACAAGAAGCTGTACGTCGTGGACGCTTTCTGCGGCGCGAACCATGACACCCGCATGGCCATCCGCTTCATCATGGAAGTTGCCTGGCAGGCTCACTTCGTCACCAACATGTTCATCCGCCCGAGCGAAGAAGAGCTGAAGAACTTCAAGCCCGACTTCATCGTTTACAACGCCTCCAAGGCGAAGGTTGAGAACTTCAAAGAGCTGGGCCTCAATTCCGAGACCTGCGTTGCCTTCAACATCACCAGCCGCGAGCAGGTTATCATCAACACCTGGTACGGCGGAGAGATGAAGAAGGGCATGTTCTCCATGATGAACTACTACCTGCCGCTGAAGGGCATTGCCTCCATGCACTGCTCCGCCAACACCGATATGAACGGCGAGAACACCGCCATCTTCTTCGGCCTGTCCGGCACCGGCAA
>SFHK01000018.1 GCA_004556395.1 Clostridiales bacterium | reverse complement strand
ACAAACAGGTGCTATGCACCCAGCCGGGAGCATAGCGCCGTTTGTTGTCAGCAGCCCGTTTCACGGTCTGCGTGTAGTTCCTTGTAAACTGACCTAAGTCAAATACTAAGCGACGGCAGCGATTAATTCGCTGCCGCTGTATATTTAAGAGGGAACTTGCTGGTTCATGCGGGGTATGCAGTGGGAGAGAAAACAGTATTCTTAAGTCACGGAATTGTTTATTCAGAAACGGAGAAGTTATAGAAGTAGTTCTTCCCCTCGCAGGCGGTGATGCCGGCGTAGAAGTCTTTGGAGACGCGGGCGGGGCAGGGGAAGGTGCAGGTGCGGGCGCCTTCGCGGGCGCCGACGGTCAGGGTGCCGTCGGGGTTTACGCGGGCGAAGAGGGTGAAGCGCGTGCCGCCTGCGATGGGAAACTCGAAGCGGCCGAGGTTTGCGGTGTGCTGTCCCTTTGGGGAATTGGGGTCGGGATAGAGATCCCACACGTTGATGCCCTTTTCCCAGCCGACGACCTCGATGTGGCGGCCGTATTGGATGCGGCCGTCGGGCAGCGTGGTCAGGTCGTCCGCGAGGATGAGCAGCGGCGCGCCATAGGATGTGAACGAGCATTCCGTTTCAAGCGTGGCGGGCGCGTGCACCTTTTCGCGCAGAACCATGGAGACATAGGCGTATTCATCGCCGCGCTCCTCGGCATGCTCATTGTGGATGCAGCTTGCCGCCTGCTCGAACGTCAGGCGATAGGGCACGCGCACGCTGGCCGCGTACAGGAAATCGTCTTCCTTCCAGTTGGACTGTGAAAAATCGAAGCTTCGAAGCAAGGGAAAAACCGCCTTTCATGCTTCCGGCGCGCCGGGGAGAAATGCCCGTGCGCGCCGGAAGGTTTCTTGTGGAATCACTTCACCGGAGCGATCAGAAACGCCGTCGGAATGCTGCGCGAGCAATCGAGGCGGAAGCCGCTATAGATGGATTCGCCGTTCAGATACAGGCAGGTGGAGGTGCCGCCGTCGAGGTTCGCGGCGTTCACCGCGCCGAACTGAAGCATGATTTCGGTGAGCTCGTCCAGCGTCGCGCCGAGGCTGTCGGGCTCGCGTCCCTTGATGACGAGCATCAGCACGCGGCCGTCCGCGTCCTGTCCGAGAGCCGTGCGCGTGGTGTAGGCGACCTTGACGTTTTTGTTCTGAACCGCCGCGCCGTCCTGAACCAGCGCGTAGTTGAACGCCATGGCGTCGCGCAGCTTCAGGCCTTCGATTTCGTTGGATTTGTACTTGCCCACGATGAGCTTGTCGTTTTCGTCAAAGCCGATGACGATGCTGGAGGCTTCGCCGTTCGGCGTGTGCTGACGCAGCTGCGTACCCTGACTGATAACCAGACCGAACGGCTTTCCGCCCTTTCCGGCGCCGCCCGCGTCCTCAAAGCCGCCGCCGTTCATGCCGCCGGCCGCGTTGTACTTCGCGCACAGGTCGTCAATGCGCATGCCGGCAATCTTGGCCCCGAATTTGGGAATCGTGCCGACGTACATGCGGGAGGGATCCTCCAGAACGGCCATATAGCCGGTGCCGAAGTGGGTGGTTACCGGATACAGCGTGATGTCGTCGTGCTTGGAGTTGTACAGCGCCGCCTTCAGCGCGTCCGATTCGTTCGGCAGCGCGTTTACGTCCTGAAGCGCCCACGCGCTGCTTACGTCCGCGCGGCGGTAGGTGAGCTTCCAGCCGCAGTGGAAGGTTTCACTGGAGCGATTGTAGGCGTAGACGATGGTGAAGTCGCAGGTGGCGTTCACGGTGAATTCCGTGTCGCTGACGACTTCCCATTTGTCGGTCTTCAGGTTGTCGACGGCACGGCTGCGGGTTTTGCTGAACCAGCCGCCGTCGAATTTTCGAAGCTGCTCGAACAGCTCGGTTTTGCGGTTGAACGGGCTCTTGTTGCCATAGAGGTTCAGGTTGTCGCAGGCGTAGTTGGCCAGCGCCTGCACGACGCTCAGCGCGTTTTCTTCGTATTGTTCCCGAAGCGCGTCCACGTCCACCGCCGCGGTTTCCGCTACGCCGCCGAACGCGCTCAGCGCCAGGCAGAGCGCCAGAAGGAGAAGCATCCATTTGCGAAAAATCGTCATTTGTCAAATACCCCCTTTTAAAGGTGAGTCTATCTTACCACAGACGCGCGAAAGCTTCAACCATGTTTTGCGCGAATATTTGCCGGTTTTTCCGCGGATACTGAAAACGGATATACGCAGGCAGCCTGTGCTGCGGGGAGGTTATGGAAATTTGGAAACGCAAAGCCGCTACGCGCCGCCGCCGTCGGCGCTGACGTATCAGCCCCACGCGGGCGACCGGGAAACGCGCACGTGCGCCTTCGAACACAAGATGGAACGCAGCCGGAGGGGAGGCGAGTCGCAGTGAACGGAAAACAGATGCCGGACGCGAAGGCATACAGCGAAATGGTCGACCGGCTTACGCCGAAAACGCCCAAGGTGAAGGGTTTTCTGAGAGCCTTCTGGGTCGGTGGGCTGATCTGCGCGCTCGGGCAAGCCATTGGCGCGCTCGGCGGCGCGCTGGGGCTTTCCTATCAGCAGCTGCCGATGTTTTCGGCATCGGTGCTGGTGTTTCTGGGAACCACGCTCACGGGCGTCGGCGTGTACGACAAAATCGGAAAATACGCGGGCGCGGGTTCCATTGTGCCCATCACGGGGTTTGCCAATTCCGTGTGCGCGCCCGCGATGGAGTTTCGCCGCGAGGGGCTGGTGCTCGGCGTGGGCGCGAAGCTGTTTTCGATCGCCGGGCCGGTGCTGTCCTACGGCATCTCAGCCAGCGTGATTTACGGCCTGATTTTCTGGCTCACGGAGGTGATCGGATGAGACGCGAGGGTAAGCGCACGTTTTTCTATGAAGAGGGCGCGTGGATTCGCTCGCGCGCCTGCATGGCCGGGCAGAAGGAATCGGAGGGGCCGCTGGGCAACACCTTCGACCAGATTCTGGAGGACGACCTTCTGGGTCAGAAGAGCTGGGAGTTCGCCGAAAGCGAGATGCTCCGGCGCACGGTGGAGCTGTGCGCGTCCAAGGCGGACATGTCGTCCGGCGACATTGGCGCGCTGCTGGCGGGCGACCTGAACGCGCAGATCATCTCGGCGGGCTTCGCTGCGCGGCAGCTGGGCGTGCCGTTTCTGGGGCTGTACGGCGCGTGCTCCACGATGACGGAGGCGCTGGTCGTGGGCGCGGCGCTGGTGTCGGCCGGGTATCTCAAAAATGCCATGTGCGCGGCAAGCAGCCATTTCTGCACGGCGGAGCGCCAGTTCCGTGCACCGCTGGAAATGGGCGGGCAGCGGCCGCCCTCGGCGCAATGGACGGCCACAGCCTCGGGCGCGGTGCTGCTGGACGAGGCGAAAACGGGCGGCATGCGCGTTACGCACGGAACGGTGGGGCGCGTGATCGACCTGAAAATAAAGGACGCGAACCACATGGGCGCGGCGATGGCGCCCGCCGTGGCGGACACGATCTGCGCGCACTTTGAGGATACCGGCCGCTGCGACCGCGATTACGATCTGATCGTGACCGGGGATCTGGGCATCATCGGGCGCGACCTTTTGATGGAGCTGCTCGTGCGCCGCGGCGTGCCCATGGATGACAAGCGGCTGATGGACTGCGGCGCGAGCCTGTTCAGTCCCGAGCAGGACGCGCACGCCGGCGGAAGCGGATGCGGCTGCATTGCCAGTGTGCTGGCCGGGCACGTTCTGAGCCGCATGGAGCGCGGCGAGCTCGGCCGAATGCTTGCGATTGGCTCGGGCGCGCTTCTGAGTCTGGTTTCGTCGCAGCAGGGAGAGAGCATTCCCTCCATTGCCTACGCGGCGGCGATTGAAAGGAGCCAACGCGCATGAATGAGTTTCTGATCTGTGGGAAGGCCTTTGTGGTGGGCGGGCTGATCTGCTGCGTGGGGCAGGCGCTGCTCATGTATACCAGGCTGACGAGCGCGCGCATTCTGGTGCTGTTCGTGGTGTCGGGCGTGGTGTTGACGGCGCTGGGCGTATACAAGCCGCTGGTCGACTTCGCGGGCGCGGGCGCGACGGTGCCGCTGACCGGCTTCGGCTATTCGCTGGCTACGGGCGCGCATGACGCCGTGGTGGAGCACGGCATATTGGGCGCGTTCATCGGCGGCGTCATGCAGACGGCGGCGGGCATCACGGCGGCGGTGTTCTTCGGCCTGCTCAACGCGCTGATCTTTCGGCCAAAAGCCAAGTGAGCCGGTTGCAATCGCGTCTCCGTTCGGGTATAATGTATACGACTCCGCGCAGTACCCGAATGGAGGCGCGCGGGGAAGGGGGACTACATAATGCAGACAAACCGCCAAAGGCATTTTTATCTCCGGAAAGCGCTGATCATCTTTCTGGATATGCTTCTGATTGCGCTGGGGCTTCTGATTTCGATTCTGCTTCGCTTCGGGGAAAATCCATCGCCAGGGATGACCCGGCATATGATGACGGTCGTTCGGTTCTCGCCGGTGATTCTCGGCGTGAGCCTGTTTTTCCTGTTTGTGATGGGCGTATACCGCGTGTACTGGCGCTTTGCGGACATGCGCGATATGCTGAGAATTGTGCTGGCGCTGAGCTTCGCCACGCTGACGAACCTTCTGATCAACCGCGTGTTTAAACTGAAGTGCACGCGCATCGTGCTGTCGCTGGACGGCATTCTGTCCATCCTGTTCCTGATTTCGGCGCGATTTGCGTGGATTCTGATTCAGGATCGGCTGATGGTGGACAAGAACAATAAGAACGTGCGCCGCGCGCTGATCATCGGCGCGAGCCCGGCGGGGGCGGCGCTGGCCAAGCGAATCAACGAAAGCCCGGCCGGAAGCGTGCGCCACGAAGCCGTGGGATTTCTGGACGAGGACGTGGAGCGGCTGTATCGCAAGGTGAGCAACCTGACCGTGGAAGGCACGCTGGCCGACGCGCCCGCGGTGATCGCGCGCAAGCGGGTGGACGAGGTGATCTTCTCCGATAGGAGTCTGCCCACGCAGGTGCGGCGGCGCGTGTTCCGCGCGGCGCGGCGCGCCGGATGCAGCGTGCTCATGGCGGAGGAGAGCAAGCTCAGTGCGGTGCGGCTGGAGGATGTGCTCGCCGGATGGCGGCATGAGAAGGACGGCGCGCTTTCCGGCGCGTATGCCGGACGCCGCGCGCTGATTGTGGGCGCGGGACGGATCGGCGCGCGCGCGGCGACGCTTCTGGCGGAGGCGGGCGCGCAGGTGACCGTGGTCGATCAGGATGAGGATCGTCTGGCGGTTTCGGCGCTGAAGGAATGCGAATGCGTGCTGGCCGATCTCGCGGATGAAGCGCGCATGGAGCGGATTGTCCGCGCGGCGCGCCCGGAGCTGCTGTGCCTTGCGGCGGGTCTTTCGCGGGAAAACGCTTCCGGCAGCGCGCTTCGAATCGCGGCGGTAAACGTCGCGGGCGCGGTGGGGCTGTGGAAGGCGGCGCGGGACGCGGGCGCGGAGAAATTCGTTGTGGTTACGGAGCATCCCGAGCGCTGCCCGGACAATCTGGCGCAGGCGGCGCGCGTCGTGGGCGCGGAGGAGATTCATGCGCTTTCCGCACAGGAAGACGGCATGCGCACGTATTTTGTGCTGTATCGCAACCTTGTTTCCTCGTCCGGCAGCGTGCTCGGGCATATGCTTGAGAAGGCGGCGCGGGGCGAGACGCTTACCGTGCGCGCGGGAGAAACGTATTCGTTCGTTTCCGAGGCCGACGTGGCGCACAGCGCGCTGCGGGTCGCGGCGGCGTGCGAGCCGGGAACGTATGTCATTGATTCCGAGGATCCGGTGAGCGCGGAGGAGCTGGCGAAGCTCGTCTGCCGGGAGGCGGAGGCACACGCGGAGATTTTGGTGGAGGGCGAAGCCGCCGCAGCCGAAACGGAAGCGACGGCGGAAGATACGCCCGTCGAGCACGTCAGGCGGCTTTCCGAGGACGGCGCGTATGCCGCGCGGCTTCAGCGTGCTTCCGCGGACGTTCGCGAAGCGCTGAAGGAAGAGAATGAGGAAAAGGCGGCGCGGGCGCTTCGGAGCGTCTGCGCGGCAGAGAAGCCGGAATAAGAAGCTGCACGCGGCGTTTCGGCGGTCACTCATAAAGCGCTGAACGAGGAAAATGAAAAAGGCGGCGCGGGCGCTTCGGAGCGTCTGCGCCGCGGGGGAGCCTGAATGAAGAAAAAAGAAGAGAAAAATCCGTCCGGCAATCGCGTGCTGCGGTGGCTGGGCAGGCTGACGCCGCGGGCGCTGTGGGCGCGTTTCGCGCTGGATCGCTGGCTGACGCCGTTTGCCGCAGGATTGTGGCTTTTAGCGCTGCTCTGGGCGATCGTCGTGTTCTTTCTGGGGCAGCAGACGGGAACGGAATCCGCGGGGGTCAGCGGCCGCGTTGTGGAATGGCTGACGGCGATATTCCCGGCGCTCGAGGGCGCGGGCGATTCGCTGCATCTGGTCGTTCGCAAGCTGGCGCACGCGTTCGCGTTTTTCCTTCTGGCGGTGCTTGCGCTGAGCGCGGCGCGGCGAACGTTTCATCGTCGCCGTCGGGCGACGTTCTGGACGATGGCGGTCATCGTGCTGCTCGCGGTGGCGAACGAGGTGGAGCAGCATTTCGTGCCCGGGCGCTGCATGTCGGCACTCGACGTTCTGATCGACATTTCCGGCGCGCTGGTCGGCGGCATTCTGGTGCTGCTGATTGGACGGCTCCGGGGGAAATACAAAAGAAAGAGGGACAGAAAGACGTTGGAAGAAGCAATTTTTGACAAGCGCGCCCGCTGGCTGACGGCCGTGGAATTCGCGCGGCAGAAGCCGGTGAATCCGTACTTTGAAACGCCCACGCCCGACCCGGCGAACGAGGGCTTGCAGCATTTTCACATGTATGCCCGCCGCGCGTTCCGGCTGAGCGCGAACGTGCAGTCGGCGGAGCTTCTGATTTCGGCGGACGACATGTATAAGCTGTACATCAACGGCGAATACGTGGCGCAGGGCCCTGCGCCGGGGTATCCGGGGCGGTATTATGTGAACCGCATCGACGTGCTGAAATATCTGCGAGCCGGGGACAATGTGCTGGCGCTGGACGTGTATTATCAGGGGCTGATCAACCGCGTGTGGGTGAGCGGCGACCTGCGGCAGGGCTTCATTTGTGATCTGCGCGTGGACGGGAAATCGCTGGTGCGTTCGGACGAGCATTTCCACTATGTGCGCAGCGCGTCCCGCATGCCGGGCGAAACCTATGGCTACGCGACGGGCTTCAACGAGAAGTACGACAGCCGCGAGGAGCCGGAGGGCTGGAAGAATCTCGGCTTTGACGACTTCATGTGGACGTCGCCCAGCGTCTGCGAGCAGCCGGACTACCACTTTGTGGAGCAGGAAACGCCGGTGCTCGCCACGTGGATGGTCGAGCCGGAGAAGGTTACCCGGGACGGCGCGAAGATTACCTGCGACTTTGGCCGCGAGCTGTCCGGCGTTCTGCTTGTGAAGGCGGCGGGCGCGGCGGGCAAGCGCGTGTTTGTGCGCACGGGCGAGGAACTGAACGAGGATGGTTCCGTACGCGTGGATGGCCGCCAGAACTGCCGCTATGAGGACGAATGGACGCTGGCGGACGGCGCGTGCGCGTATGAAATGTACGAATACCGCGGCTTCCGCTATGTGGAGCTGGAAGCGGAGGACGGCGTGCGCCTGACGGACGTTCGAGCCCGCGCGCAGGGCTACCCGATGGACGACGCGGCCTGCACGCTGGAAACGGACGACGAGAATCTGAAGGCGGTCTTTGAGCTGTGCAGGCACACGATCCGTGTGGGCGTGCAGGAGGGCTATCTCGATTGTCCCACGCGCGAGAAGGGCGAGTATTCCGGCGATCTGGCGGTAACGTCGCTGGCACAGGTGTATTTGTCCGGCGATACGCGGCTTCTGAGAAAGGCCATTGAGGACTGGCTGTATTCGGCCAACCTGACGCCGGGTCTGCTGGCGGTGTTTCCGTCGGCGTTCCAGCAGCGCATCGCCGATTATTCGCTGCTGATGCCTGAGGTTGCGCTGCGCGACTACGCGCACACGGGCGACAAGGCGTTTTTGCGCAGAACCTGCGACGCGGCGGCCGCGCTTCTGAAGGTGTTTGAGGCCTACGCGCGCGAGGATGGCCTGCTTGAGAAGGTCGTGGAAGGCTGGAACCTTGTGGACTGGCCGGCCAACCTGCGCGACGAGTACGATTTCCCGCTGACGCTTCCGATCGGCGAGGGCTGCCACAACGTGATCAACGCGTTCTACATCGGCGCGGTGCGGGCGTATGAGACGATGCGAAAGCTGCTGGACGAGGAATTCACGCCGAAGTCTCCGGCGCTGGTTGACGCGTTCGACCGCGCGTTCTACCGGCCGGAAACCGGACTGTACGCGGACAGCGAAACGTCGGCGCACTCCGCGGTGCATTCCAACATTCTGCCGCTGTATTTTGGCTTTGTGGCGCGGGATAAGCGGGCGCGCGTGGCCGATTATCTGGTCGAGCGCGGCATTTGCATCGGCGTGTACATGGCGTTCTTCCAGCTGAAGGCGCTGGCGCGCGCGGGACGGTATGACGAGGTATACCGTCTGCTGACGGGCGGCGGCGAGCATTCGTGGAAGAACATGCTGGACGAGGGCGCGACGACGCTGTTTGAAGCGTGGGGCAAGGAACAGAAGTGGAACACCAGCTTGTGCCATCCGTGGGCGAGCGCGCCGGTTTCGGTGCTGATCGAGGATATTCTCGGCATCACGCCCGACGTGGCACGCGGCGAAATCTGGCGTTCGCATCTGCCGGAAAGCGTGAGATACCTGCGCATGGTGGTTCCGGTGGCCGGACAGCGCGCGGTGTTCACGCGCGAAAACGGACAGACGACGCTCATTCTGGAACAGAAAGGGTAACATACCAATGAAACGAAGCGAGGTTAACGGTTATCTGAAATGGGCGGAAGCACTTTTGAAGGAATACAAATTCCCGCTTCCGCGATTCGCGCACTGGAGCCCGGCGGAGTGGACGGCCAACAGGCAGAAGGCCGCGGAGATTTTTGAGACGAATCTCGGCTGGGACATTACGGACTTCGGCAGCGGCGACTTTGAAAAGATCGGCGCGGTGCTGTTCACGATTCGAAACGGCGTGCACGACAAGCCGGGCGTGGGCTCTCCCTATGCGGAAAAGCTGATTCTTCTGAAGGACGGCCAGTATCTGCCCTGCCATTATCACGCCGTGAAGACCGAAGATATTATCAACCGCGGCGGCGCGCGCATCTTTATGAAGCTGTACAACGCGCGCCCGGACGGCAGCGTGGACACCGAAAGCGACGTACATGTGTATTCCGACGGTATTCTGCTGACCGTGAAGCCCGGCGAGGTGTTTTATGTGGAGCCCGGCGACAGCGTGCGCCTGACGCCCCGCACCTACCATATCTTCGGCGCGGCGGGCGGCAACCTGATCGCGGGCGAGGTGTCCAGCGTGAACGACGACCACACCGACAACTATTTCTCCGAAAAGCGCCCGCGCTTCCCGGCCATTGAGGAGGACTGCGAGATGCTGTATCCGCTGGTTGGAGACTACGGAACGCTCTGATGGGATAAACAGAATTCAGGCCGCCGGACGGGATGAGAACCGTCCGGCGGCCTGATGCCGTCTATGGGAAGCTATTGCGCGGGAATGACGCAGATCGCGCCGTTCATCGGAAGGGACGCGATTGTCTTTCCACCCTTTATCCACTCAAGCCCGCCCGAAAGCTGATTCGCCGCGATGCATTCATGGTCGCCCAGCGGCAGAATGTCGCGGGGTTCTGAAAAGCTATTGCGCGGGAATGACGCAGACAACGCCATTTATCGGGAGGGACGCGATCGTCCTGCTGTCCTTTATCCATTCAAGCCCGCCCGAAAGCTGGCTCGCTGCGATGCATTCATCGTCGCCCAGCGGCAGAATGTCGCGGGGGCAGCGTCCCTCGGTGGGCATGAAGGCTTCGCGCGTCAGTCGGCCGTGCGCGTAGGAAAGGCGGGTCACGCCATCGTGCCCGCGGTTGGAAACGAAAATTTTGCCGTTCTTCATGCGGATGGCCGCGACGGTGCTCTCGTCCGTGCAGCCGTCCGGCAGCGCGGAGACGGCGCTTCTCAGAACCCAGTTTTCGCCGTCGGACTCATAGGCCAGCACGTCGTTAGAGAGCTCGCAGGCGAGGAAGAAGCGGTCGGGGCCGTCGAACACCAGATGTCTGGGGCCGTCGCCCGGGCGCGCGGCGATGCGGCTCTTCTCGATGATGTGACCGGTTTCCTCGTCGCGCAGGTACACGAAAACGCAGTCCATGCCAAGGTCGCAGACGAACAGCTCGTCGGTGCCCGGGCGAAATACGGACTGATGCGGGTGCGGCGCTTCCTGCCGGTCGGGCACGGCCATGCTTGCGCCCCTGTGCGCGATCAGCTGCTCGCGGGGGAGAATGTATCCCTCGACGACGGGGAACACGCTGACGCTGCCGGACACGTAGTTTGTTGCGTACAGATGCCGCTCGTCCTCGCTCAGGCAGATGTGGCAGGGATCCGCGCCGCCGCTCGGCTGAAGGCTTAACGGCTGCAAACGCCCGTCCTTCACGCGGTAGCTCGCCGCCGCGCCCTTCTGCTTTTCGCCGGAGAAGGAGGAGGCGTACAGCGTTGTGCCGTCCTCCGACAAGGCCAGATAGCCGGGGTTCGGAATGGCGGCGCAGGCGTCCAGCAATTCAAACCGCCCGTTTTCGGCGCGTACGACGGCCGCGCCCGGCCCGCCCAGATGGGTGTAGGTTCCAATGTACAGAAGCATGATGGATCATCTCCGGATGTTCTTTTCGTGTGTCGGGGGATTTTCGCAGGTAAACGGCGTGTTCCGCTTCAAAATCGTTCTGCGCCTCTTTGCCAGATCGGCGCAGAACGGTTCTTTTACATGCGGGCAGGTACCTGCAGAGGTAAATTTGCGGAAACGGTTTATACGCCCGATTATATCATCTCCGCGCCGTAAAGTCAAAGAAAAGTCCTGAACCATTGTCGATTCAGGACTTTTCTCAGTCTGGGTGAGAGGATTTGAACCTCCGGCCTCTTGAACCCCATTCAAGCACGCTACCAAGCTGCGCTACACCCAGTTATTCTGTTCACGCTCGCGAACAGGTAATATTATACCGTCATGGGGTCGGTTTGTCAATGATTTCACGTGTTAACTTTGTGAGATAAGGGAGGCCGGAGAGCCCGGCCTCCCGAGGGGAATTATCCGCGCTTCTGGTCGCGGCGGCGTTCGAAGACCTTCTCGATTTCCACCATCGGGATGATGGACAGCGCGAGAAGCATGGCCACGACGTACTCGCTCAGGCTGATGGACTCAAAGCCGAAGGCGTTCGACAGGAAGGGGATATAGATGACCGCGGCCGTGGAAATCAGGGAAAGCAGCATCGCGCCCCAGATGTACAAGTTCTGCGAACCCACGCGGAACACGGACTTATGCAGCGAGCGCATGTTGAACGAATGGAAGATTTCCGCCATCGACAGGGCGAGGAACGCCATGGTCATGCCGTCGGCGCTGTTGGTGATTTCCCATACGCCGGCCTCCATGAAGTGGCCGATGAAGTAGGCGGCCATGGTGATCACAGTCAGCATCACGCCCTGAACGGCCACGGCCGCGCCCATGCCGCCGGCGAAGATGCCCTCGCGGGGATTGCGCGGCGGGCGATCCATCAGGTCGCGTTCGCCGTTTTCCATGCCCAGCGCCAGCGCCGGGAAGCAGTCGGTGATCAGGTTGATCCACAGAAGGTGGACGGGCTTCAGGATCGTGAAGCCCAGCAGCGTGGAGAAGAAGATGGCCAGTACCTCGCTCATGTTGGACGCGAGCAGGAACTGAATGGCCTTGCGGATGTTGTCGTAGATGCGGCGACCCTCGCCGACGGCGTTCACGATGGTGGCGAAGTTGTCGTCGGCCAGCACCATATCGGCGACGTTCTTGGTCACGTCGGTGCCGGTGATGCCCATGCCGATGCCGATATCCGCGTTCTTGATGGACGGCGCGTCGTTCACGCCGTCACCCGTCATGGCGGTGACCTTGCCGCGCTTCTTCCACGCGTTTACGATGCGCACCTTGTGCTCCGGCTGCACGCGGGCGTAGACGGAGTATTTCTCAATTTCGCTGTCCAGCGCGTCGTCGGAGATTTCGTCCAGCTGCGCGCCGGTGATGGCCTGCTCGGGGGAGGTGATGATGCCCAGCTGCATCGCGATGGCCACGGCGGTGTCGCGGTGGTCGCCGGTGATCATGATCGGGCGAATGCCCGCGCGGCGGCATTCCTCAATGGCGGGCTTCACCTCGGGGCGGACGGGGTCGATCATGCCGGTCAGGCCGATATAGGTGAGCGACTGCTCAAGGAAGGCCGGGCTGGTGTTCTCGGGAAGCGCGTCCCATTTGCGCTCGGCGGCGCACAGCACGCGCAGGGCGCGGTCGGCCATATGCTTGTTCTGCGCGAGAATCTCCGCGCGCATGTCCGCCGTCAGGGGCACGCGCTGGCCGTTTACAAGGGCATGGGTGCAGTTCTTCAGCACCTCGTCCGGCGCGCCCTTGGTGTACTGGATGATCGAGCCGTCCGGCAGGCGGTGCAGCGTGGACATCATTTTGCGCATGGAATCGAACGGCGCTTCGCCGACGCGCGGCTGCTCCGCCTTCAGCGCGGGCTTTTTGAGACCGTTGACCGCGGCGTAGTTGACCAGCGCGCATTCGGTGGGCTCGCCGATGGCGGAACCGGTCTCGTCCAGCTCCGCGTCGGAGCACAGCGCCATAGCCGTCGCAAGGCGCGCCGCGTCGTCACCCGCGGTTTCGACAACGGTCATTTTGTTCTGGGTGAGCGTGCCGGTCTTGTCCGAGCAGATGATCTGCGCGCAGCCCAGCGTTTCCACGGCCGTCAGCTTGCGGATGATGGCACTGCGCTTGCTCATGCGAATCACGCCGATGGAAAGCACGATCGTGACCACCGCCGCCAGACCCTCGGGAATCGCGGCCACGGCGAGCGATACGGCCACCATGAAGGAATCGAGCACCGGCTCATGCCGCAGAACGCCCACGGCGAAGATGACCGCGCAGATGCCCACAACCAGATATGTGAGCGTCTTGCTCAGCTGGGAAAGCTTGATCTGAAGCGGTGTCTGGCTCTTTTCGGCCTTGTCCAGCGCGTCGGCGATCTTGCCCATCTCGGTCTGCATGCCCGTCTGCGTGATTACGGCTTTGCCGCGGCCATAGGCGACGGTCGAGCCCATATAGACCATGTTGCTGCGGTCGCCGAGGGGAACGGCGCGGCCGTTTTCCTCCTTCAGGGGCTCCGTCTGCTTGGTCACGGGCACGGATTCGCCGGTCAGCGCCGCTTCCTCCACCTTCAGCGAGGCGGCTTCGATCACGCGCGCGTCGGCGGGTACCGCGTCGCCCGCTTCCAGCAGGATGACGTCGCCGGGCACGAGCGCTTCGCTCGCAACCGTCTGCTGGCGGCCGTCTCGAAGCACCTTGCTGGTGGCGGCGGACATTTCCTGAAGGGAAGCCACGGCCTTTTCGGCCTTGCTTTCCTGAAGCACGTTCAGAACGGCGTTGATGATCACGACGATCAGAATGATGAACACGTCGGCCATCGACTCGCCCTGAAGAACGCTGGTGACGCCGGAAATCAGCGCCGCGGCGAGCAGGATGATGATCATCGGGTCGGCGAGCTGCTGAAGGAAGCGCTTGATCAGGGGCGTTTTGCGACCCTCCTTCAGGCGGTTCCGGCCGTACTGCGCCGCGCGGCGCTGCGCCTCGGCGTTCGAGAGACCTTCGAGCGTCGTCTGTGCGTCCGTCAGCGTCTGTGCAATGGTTTTCTCGTAGTCCTTCATCAATTTCGCTCCTTTTTGCGTTGATCGTTCGGGAATAAAAAGAAACTTACCTGCTCTTGTGAACAGATAAGTCTCATCATTTCAAATGAAGTCAGGAAGCGGGGCTTCCGTGATGGTGGCTTCATTACGCTTGCGCGTTGATTACTCCCTCATCGATAGCGGAATCATACACGATTTCCGTTCGTTTGTCAACGGCGTTTTTATGACGAATCGGTTAAATGCCGTTATTTTGCGTCCGCGAAGGAAAGGCGGATAGAGCCGGTGGTCGTGTCGGCGTTCAGCGTGCGCGCGCCGCCGTCCAGTGCTTCCGGAAGTGAATTGGAGCCGGTGGACACGGACGAACGAATGGTATAGTCCGCCATCCTGCCCGCGAGCGTGCCCGAGATGCTGCCGGTGGTAGCGCGCAGCGTCAGGCTCTGCGCGTCGACCGCGTCGAGGGCAATGCTGCCGGTGGTCACGCGGGCGTTCAGCGCGTTTGCGGAAACGTCCGTCAGCTTTGCAGAGCCGGTGCTGCCCCTGCGGGCGATCTCGGCGGAGGCGACGTTCGTCATGTAGACGCTGCCGGTGCTCGATTCGGTATCAATACTTTCAGCGACGTTCAGGTTCGAAAGCCGGATCGAGCCCGTGGTCGCTTCCAGCGCCAGCCGGTTCGGCTTCAGGTCGGAAACCGAGATGGAGCCGGTCGAGGTGGAAACGCGCAGCTTGCCGTCAAAGTCCGCGGGCAGGGAGAGTACTGCGTCGTAGTTGCGCACATTCAGCGAAATGAGGGACTTGCGCGCGGCCTTCAGCGACAGAATACCGTCGGTAACGCTGAGCTCGTCCTTCTGCGGGTTGCGGCTGTACCAGCTGAGATGCACGTTCCCGTCCTCGGAGGGCGCGACGGTGATGGAGTCCACGTCGAAGGTCAGGGAGACGCTGTGAACCATGGAAGCGTCGTAATCACGGCTGAAGAATGTGCGTTCCTCGCCGAAGGAAAGCAGATCGAGGTCGAAGCCGGAGTCGATGGCCGCCGCGGCGCAGCGCGCGACCCAAAGCTCGCAGATACTCATTTCGATTCATTCGGGTTCAGCAGGAAAAGACGAAAGATTCATCGTTGACGGAAACGTCGGTTAAATGTATAATGAAATCAAAACAATACGGGCAAAGGGGAGAAGAGGACAATGAATCCTTTTGTGAACGCGAAACCGATCTGGGTGGACGACGGCGGCGTGGTGAACGTGTATGCGGCGTTTGAAACGAGGTTTGCCGCGGGGGAAAAGCAGACGCTTCTGCGTGTGGCGGCGGAGTCGCACTATGCCATTTATCTGAATGGGGAATACGTGTATGCCTATCAGTATCCGGACGATGAGCGCCTGCGCGTGTTTGACGAAATCGACTTGTCGGCGCGCGTGCGGCCGGGCGAAAACGAGCTGACGATCCGCTGCTATTGCGCGAAGAAGGATTCCTTCGTCTACATCCGCGGGCACGCGTATGTGATGTTCGAGGTGTTCGCGGACGGCGAGAGCCGGGCGCACAGCGATCTTGATACGCTCTGCGCGCTGGACGAGCGCTACGCGCGCGGCGACGCGGCGCTGATTTCGCCGCAGCTGGGCTTCACCTTTGATTACGACGCGACGAAGCCGATTGCCATGGGAAGGAACGCCGTGGCGGCGGGGGAGATTCCGCCGTTCACGAGCCGCCCGATTGAACAGTGCGCGATGGGCGAGCGCGTTCCGGGCAGGCTGGTCGCGCAGGGCGTATACTGTGAGCGCGAAGGCGCGAAGAGCCTTGGTCAGCGCATGCAATATGCCTACCTGTCCTTCATGGAGCGCCGGGCGCTGGAAACAGATGGTCTGTTCGCGAGCGACGCGGGCGAGGGCATCTATATGGTATACGATCTCGGGCGCAACGAGGTCGGCCTGATGGACGTGGAGCTGACGGTGGACGAGGATACCGAGGTGCTGATCGGCTGGGGCGAGCATCTGGACGATCTGCGCGTGCGCAGCTATGTGGGCATTCGCAATTTCTGCGCGCGGTACGTCGCGCCGAAGGGGTGCTCCCGCTTCTTCCATCCCTATCGCCGCATCGGCGGGCGCTATATTCAGCTGTTCGTGCGCGCGCACAGGGTACAGCTTCACTATGCGGGCCTGCGTCCGCTGACGTATCCGCTGCTGCAGGGCGCGCATATGGAGCTTGAGGACGCGCTGCACCAGCGCATTTACGATACCTGCCTGCGCACGCTGGAAATGTGCATGCACGAGCACTATGAGGACTGCCCGTGGCGCGAGCAGGCGCTGTACGCCATGGACAGCCGCAACCAGATGCTGATCGGCTACTATGCCTTTGGCGAATATCGCTTCGCGCAGGCGAGCTTGCGCCTGCTGGGGCGCACGCTGCGCCCGGACGGGCTGCTGGAGCTGTGCGCGCCGTCGCGGGCGGATGTGAACATTCCGTCCTTCTCGATGATGTACGTCGTGGCGCTGTGGGAGAACCTGCTGTTCTCCGGCGATCGCGCGTTCGCGCGGGAAATGCTGCCCGTGGCTGAAACGATCGTGAAAACGGCGCTTGCGCGCGTCCGCGACGATGGACTTGTGGCGCGCTACGCGGGCAAGTGGAACTTCTACGAGTGGTCGGAGGGGCTGGACGGTCATCTGGAAAAGGGCGTGGACGTGGACGAGGACCGTCTGGAAGCGCCGCTGAGCGCGTTTGTGATTCTCGCGGCGCGCGCGCTGGCGAAGATCGAGCGCGAGTTCGAGCGCGCAGAGGAAGCCGGCGAGCTGGAGCGCAAAGCGGAGCGGATGGCCAAGGCCGCGCACCGGGCGTATTACGACGCGGAGAACGCGCGGTATTTCTCCTTCATGGACGCAAACGGCCGGAGCGGCCTGAGCGAGCTTACGCAGGCGCTGTGCGTCGTCTCCGGCATCTGCCCGGACGGTGAGGCGGCGCGCGTGTGCGAAAGCCTGACGAGCGGCGATCTGGTGCCGGCGACGCTGGCGTACACCGCGTTCAAGTATGACGCACTACTTTCCCGCGCGGAGGGCTACGGCGACTGGGTTCGCCGGGACGTTGAGACGCAGTGGGGCAAGATGCTGTTTGCCGGCGCGACGAGCTTCTGGGAGACGATCGACGGCGCCGACGCGTTTGACAACGCGGGCAGCCTGTGCCACGGCTGGTCGGCGGTACCCGCGTATCTGTATTTCGCCTACGGCCTTGGCGTCGCGCCGGAAAAGCCGGGCTGGGATGGAACCGTTCGCCGTCCGGTGGATGGTATGCCGCGCGTGAAAAGCGCCGCGATTCGGCTGTATGACGGAAGCGTTCGGAACGTATAAGCAGAGAACACGTATAGAGGGGTGGAGCCTTGCGAAGGAGGGCGGCGAATGAGCGAACCGAGGATTGGACGGATATTGAAGGATTTCGCGCCGGGCGCGGGCAATCCGCGAAACAGCGAGGGCGCGTTTTTGAAGCGGAAGGACGGCACGCTGCTGTTCGTGTTCAGCCGCTTCGTCGGAGCCAGCGATCGCGATCATGCCACGGCGAACATTGCCGCGGTGCGTTCGTCCGACGGCGGCGAAACGTGGTCGGAGCCGGAGGATCTGTTTACGAGCGCCGGGCACGAGGCGGTGAACATCATGAGCGTGTCGCTGATGCGCATGCGGAACGGCGACATTGGCTTGTTCTACCTCGTGCGCAAGACGTTTTCGGACATGCGCATGATCCTCCGGCGCTCCGCGGACGAGGGGCGCACATGGAGCGACTTTACCGTGTGCATGCCGCGGCAGGGCTACTTTGTGGTGAACAACGACCGCGCCGTGCGCCTGTCCACGGGGCGCATCGTGCTTCCGGCGGCGGAGCATGTGGTGACGCGCGCGCCGGACGGCGGATTGTGCTATTCGCGCGCGCTGAGCACGTTCTTCCTGTCGGACGACGACGGGCGCACGTGGCGGGAAAGCTGCGAGATGGTCACACTGTCCGGCATCGCCTCACCGATCGGCCTGCAGGAGCCGGGCGTAGTGGAGCTGAAAAACGGCATTTTACAGAGCTGGGCGCGCACAGACCTCGGCAGGCAATACCAGTTCAGCTCGCGCGACGGCGGCGACACATGGTCGCCCGCCGTGCCCTCGCGCTTCTGGTCGCCGATTTCGCCGCTGTCCGTGAAGCGGCTGCCGGACGGAAGGCTGTTTGCCGTGTGGAACCCGGTTCCGCAATATGAGACGCGCGCGGAAACGGGGAACGGGGGGCGGACTCCGCTGGTGTACGCGCTGAGTGCGGACGAGGGTCGGAGCTGGACGCCCGCGCGCGCCATTGAGGATGATCCGTTCTGTGGCTACTGCTATACGGCGATTTATGTCGAGGACGATCACGTGCTGCTGGCCTATTGCGCCGGAGACGCGCGCACGGACGGGCAGTGCCTGAACCGGCTGCGGATTGTGCACATCGATCAAGGCGAAATGGTGACATAATAGGAAACACAAAATTGCAAATCATCCGTTGCAACTTTACATCTACAGCACTATAATAAAGGGCGGCGGGACGATGGCTCCCGCCGTCTGTGTCGGTTGCTTTGGACTGTTTGCGTGGATGGAGGATTCAAATGCGCGGAAAACATGAGATCAACATGACGGAGGGGCCGCTGTGGGGCAAAATTGCCGCATTCACGGTTCCTCTTATGATTACCGGCTTCCTGCAGCTGCTGTATAACGCCGCCGATAACGTGGTCGTCGGCCGTTACGCGGTGGACAAGGAAGCGTCGCTGGCTGCCGTAGGTTCGACGGGCGCGCTGATCAACCTGATCGTCAACCTGTTCATCGGCTTGTCGGTCGGCACCAGCGTCGTCGTCGCGCAGTACAAGGGCGCGCAGAAGGATCGGGAGGTGCATGAAACCGTCCATACGTCCGTGACGATCTCCGTGATCTTCGGCTTTATCCTGATGATCATCGGCCTTACGCTCGCCAAGCCGCTGCTTCAGCTGATGGATTCGCCGGATGATGTAATCGATCTCGCGGCGCTGTACATGCGCATTTACTTCGTCGGCATGCCGGTGAACATGCTGTATAACTTCGGCTCCGCCGTCATGCGCGCGGTCGGCGACACGAAGCGCCCGATGTTCATCCTGATCGTCAGCGGCCTGATCAACGTCGTACTGAACCTGCTGTTCGTCATCGCGTTCCATATGGACGTGGCGGGTGTGGCGCTGGCGACGATCATTTCGCAGGCGGTTTCCGCGGTGGCGGTTGTGATCTGTCTGATGCACAATGACGACTGCACGCGGCTGGAGCTGAAAAAGCTGGGCGTCAACATGAAGCGTGTGAAGGAGCTGGCCGAAAGCGGCATGCCGGCCGGTCTGCAGGGCATGCTGTTCTCCATCTCGAACGTGCTCATCCAGTCCAGCGTGAACTCGTTCAAGTCCACGTTCATGGCGGGCAACGCGGCGGCGGGCAATCTGGAAGGCTTCGTGTACACGATGATGAACACGCTCTATCAGGCGTCGCTGACGTTCTGCGGACAGAACGTGGGCGCGAAGAAGTATCGCCGCGTCGGCAAGATCACGATGATCTGCGCCGTGTACGTGACGGTTCTCGGCCTGGTCATGGGCGTCGGCGTGTACAAAAACGGTCACGCGCTGATTTCTATCTACAATGAGAACGAGGACGTCATTAAGGCCGGTCTGATTCGACTGAGATACGTCTGCCAGCCATATTTCTTCTGCGGCCTGATGGATATGCTGGTCGGCTCGCTGCGCGGAATGGGAAAGTCCGTCATGCCGATGATCGTGTCGCTGTTGGGCGCGTGCGTGCTGCGCGTGGTGTGGATTTACACGATTTTCCGTTTCGATCACCGGCCGGAGGTGCTGTATATTTCCTATCCGATTTCGTGGATTGTCACCGCGGCCGTACACTTTGTGTGCTTCCTCGTGGTGTATAAAAAGCTGCTCGCCAAGGGCATGGCAGAGGGCGCGCTTATGGAGTAGTTCGCCCGCATGAAAAACCGGCGCGGTTCCCGTTGTCTGACGGCGACTGCGCCGGTTCTTATTCCGAGATTCAAAAAGAAGTTCCGGCGGTCTTGTGTTGAATTGCAGCGGGATAAGACCGTTTTTGTATTCTCTAAAATGGGGGTGGATTGGAGGATTTTCCACAACTCGTCAAAAGCGCGCGAATCGTTCTAACCATGGTAAGTCTCTGTTTCATTCCGCGAGAATATGGTGTCCGCGTTTGCACCCCATATTTCCAATGTCGGATTCGACATCACATTGGCATAATGAAGAATATAGCGCTTATTCGCTGCCGGATTCAATTCGTTTACCAGCTCCTCTGGTAAAACGTCGTCGAATCCTATTCGATATTTCTTCCAAAGCGCATAAAGCGAATCCAGCTCCGGTGGTTTCTCCGCGCGCAGGGACAGGATCATTGTCGGCGAAAAATGCTTTCTAAATTCCGCTTCGCCTCGCGCCTTATACACGCCCCAATAAATGCGTCCTTCGTCGGTATCATACGCGCCGTCCCGGATGCCCTCGGGCAGGTTGGCGAGCTTCCACACGCGCTTAAAATCGGTGATGCGGTTATATTGCCCCGTTCGGCGAGGATGCGTGCAAATATAATAAATGTCGTATTGGTCAATATCGACGCTGCCGAGAATTTGCTTGTCCCAGATCGCGGGCACAGGCGCTTCAAACGTCTCGTTCGCCTCGACTTCCAATACTGCCTCGGCGGAAAAAGTGATTTTATTCTTAGAGACTCTTTCTGTCTCGTTCAGATAAACAAACACGGAGCTTTTCTCCTTTATTCCGAGCTTCGAAAAAGGCCCCGCCGAAGCGGAGCCTTTTGAAAGGGAATGGCTTGGATTAATACATGCCGCCCATTCCGCCGGGAGCCGCGGGCGCGGCCGGGGGATTCTTATCGGGCAGGTCGGTCACCAGAGACTCGGTGGTGAGCACCATGGCGGCGACGGAGGTAGCGTTCTGCAGGGCGCTGCGGGTGACCTTGGTCGGGTCGATGATGCCGCGCTCGATCATGTCGCAGTACTCGTCCTTGGCGGCGTCGTAGCCGAAGCCGACCTTCTTGGAGCTCTTGATCTTCTCGATGGCAACGCTTCCGTCTACGCCGGCGTTGGCGCAGATCTGACGAAGCGGTTCTTCCAGCGCGCGCAGAACGATGTTGGCACCGGTCTTTACGTCGCCGGACAGGGTCTTCATATAATCGGCAACCGCCTTGGAAGCGGACAGCAGCGCGGTTCCGCCGCCGGGCACGATGCCTTCCTCAACGGCGGCACGGGTCGCGGCCAGCGCGTCCTCAATGCGCATCTTGCCTTCCTTCATCTCAACCTCGGTCGCAGCGCCGACGCGGATGACGGCTACGCCGCCAGCCAGCTTCGCCAGACGCTCCTGCAGCTTCTCGCGGTCGTAATCAGAGGTGGTTTCCTCGATCTGGCTGCGGATGGAGTTGATGCGGGCCTTGATTTCGGAGGGATCACCGGCGCCTTCGACGATGACGGTGTTGTCCTTGTCAACCTTGACCTGACGGGCATGGCCCAGCATGTCGACGGTGGCTTCCTTGAGGTCGAGGCCGAGCTCCTCGGTGATGACCTGGCCGCCGGTCAGGATGGCGATATCCTGCAGCATGGCCTTGCGGCGATCGCCGAAGCCGGGCGCCTTGACGGCAACGCAGGTGAACACGCCGCGCAGCTTGTTGAGCACGAGGGTCGCCAGCGCTTCGCCTTCGACGTCCTCAGCGATGATGAGCAGCTTCTTGCCCTGCTGAGCCACGGGCTCGAGGATGGAGATGATCTCCTGGATGTTGGAAATCTTCTTATCGGTGATCAGGATCAGCGGATCGTCCAGAACCGCTTCCATCTTGTCGTTGTCGGTTACCATGTAGGCGGAGGCGTAGCCGCGGTCAAACTGCATGCCCTCGACGACGTCCAGCTCGGTCTTCATGGTCTTGCTCTCTTCAACGGTGATAACGCCGTCCTTGCCGACCTTTTCCATGGCGTCCGCGACCAGCTGGCCGATCTTCTCGTCACCGGAGGAGATGGCGGCAACCTGCGCGATGGCCTGACGGGACTCGATGGGCTTGGAGATCTCAGACAGCTTTTCGACGACGACGTCGGTCGCGCCCAGGATGCCCTTCTTCAGAACCATGGGGTTCGCACCGGCGGCCACGTTCTTGAGGCCTTCCTTGATCAGCTTCTGCGCGAGCAGGGTGGCGGTGGTGGTGCCGTCGCCGGCGATGTCGTTGGTCTTGGTGGCGACTTCCTTCACGAGCTGTGCGCCCATGTTCTCAAAGGGGTCTTCCAGCTCGATGTCCTTGGCGATGGTCACACCGTCGTTGGTGATCAGCGGAGCGCCGTATTTCTTGTCCAGAACCACGTTGCAGCCCTTCGGGCCAAGGGTAATTTTAACGGTATCGGCCAGCGCGTTAATGCCGCTTTCGAGCGCGCGGCGAGCGTCCTCACCATATTTAATCTGCTTTGCCATAATCGTTTCCTCCTGAATTATTCAACAATCGCGAGAATGTCGCTCTGACGAACGATGATATATTCTTCGCCGTCCAGCTTCACTTCGGTTCCGGCGTACTTGGAGTAGAACACCTTCTGACCGGCTTCCACGTACATCTTGATTTCCTTGCCGTCCACGTTTCCGCCGGGGCCGACGGCCAGAACTTCCGCCAGCTGGGGCTTTTCCTTGGAACCGCTGGTCAGCAGAATGCCGCCCTTCGTGGTTTCTTCCGCTTCCATGTTCTTGATAACAACACGATCACCCAAGGGCTTGATCTTCATTGTACTTACCTCCTGAACATTCACTGTTGTTAGCACTCAAGAATACTGAGTGCTAACCGAACGATGATAGTTTATCCATTTTCGGCCAAAAAGGCAATACCCCGGAGGGGAAAAACAGGAAAAATTTGTGTTAATTTTCCCGCGGAACACGGCGCGTGCGCTATAATGGAAGCGAGAGGGGGCGAGGACGTGAACAAATGGGACGACCGATTCATGGAAATGGCCTATCTGATCGCCTCATGGGCGAGTTGCTATAAGGAAAACCGCAAAATCGGCTGCGTGATCGTGAAGAACAAGCGCATCATGACCACGGGCTATAACGGCGCGCCGGCGGGCGTGCGCACGTGCGTGGAGCGCGGCGAGTGCCTGCGCGAAAAGCTGGGCATACCGTCGGGCACGAAGCAGGAAATCTGCTACGCGACCCACGCGGAGCAGAACGCCATCATTCAGGCGGCCAGGCTGGGCGTGTCCATCGACGGCGCGACGCTGTATTGCACGCATCAGCCCTGCGGCATCTGCGCGAAGATGATCGTGAACGCGGGCATCGCGCGCGTGGTCTACAACGAGGGCTATCCGGACGCCTTCGCCGTGGAGATGCTGAACGAGGGCGGCGTGAAGCTGGAAAAATACGACGGCGCGTTCAAGCGCTGAAAGGGAACAAACGAAGACGGCGGGCAGGGGAGATGTCTCCTTTGCTCGCCGTCTGTTCTTTCGAATGATATTTTTCAGATGGCCTTCCGCTGAAGGAAATGGCGCAGCCGGGAGATTACGCCGGTATGCCTGTGGATGGAGAAGGCTTCGGCGGTTTCCAGCGCGCGTGCGTACTCATGGTTGCCGGGGGCCTGCCGAACCGCGATGCGCAGGAACAGAATGGCCTTTTCGTATTCGCGGCGCTCATACAGAAGACGGCCGAACTGATAGTTCCACTCCGCGTCGCGGGTTTCCATGCTGCGCAGGATCTTGCGGGCGCGTGAAAGCTGACCCGCCTCAATGAGAAAACGGACGTCGCCGTATTTCCCTTCGCCGGCCGTCTCGCCGGGCGGAGCCGAATGGGACACGCACGCGTTGTACGCGCGGTTGATATCTATCATTTTCTGCTCGGCCCACGCGCGCTCAGGCCCCTCCGGAAAGCGATCCGGGTGCCATTTGCGAGCCAGCTCGCGGTAGGCCTTGCGAATCTCGGCGTTGGTCGCGGTGTCCGATATGCCGAGAAGCTGACGGTTCTCGTCCAAGTACAGCGCTCCTTAATAAAAATACCATTTTAATTATACCATCTTTGTCAATACTTATGAATCCGAACGCGGGCAAATTCGGGGCGGATCGATGTTAGCAATGGGATATTTCTTGGTTATCGATGGCTCGAAGCGCGTTCGGATGCATAAAACCGGTCAGCGGGGACGATCGTCGCCCATGAAGAACAGCGCGGCGGTGTTCGGGCCGGTGTGGGAGGCGATGATGGTGCCGATGTCGCAGATGCGGATGTCGTCGGCCTTCAGGTTCGGGAAGGCCTGAACCACCGCGTCGCGCAGCGCGTGCGCCGTTCCAAGGCAATCCGAATGGCAGATGAAGCACTTGCCCTGATAGCTCTCGCCGCCCTCGGCGTGTGCGCGCATGACGTTTACCGCTTCGCGGATGGCGTTCTTCTGGCCGCGCGTCTTTCCGTAGGCGATGATGCGGCCGTCGTAATTCAGGTGCATCAGCGGGCAGAGGTTCAGAATCGTGCCGATGGTGGCCGCCGCGCCTGAAACGCGCCCGCCGCGGCGGTAATAGGAAAGATCGGTGGAGAAGAACTGGTGGTGAATCCGGTGCGAGTGGGCGAGCACCCACGCTTCGACCGTCTCCATGCTTTCGCCGCGGTCGCGCAGGTCGGCGGCGTCGTCCACCAGCATGCCGTAGCCGGAGGAGGAGCAGGTGGAGTCGATGACGACGAGACGGCGGTTCGGATACTTCTCGCGCAGCGCCTGCGCGGCTTCCTGCGCGCGCTCGACGGACTTCGTCATGCCGGAGCCAAAGGCAATGTGCAGCACGTCGCCCTGCGCGAGAAGCGACTCGAGGAAGCTCATATAATCGTAGGTATTCAACTGAGATGTAGAGGGAAGCGCGCCCTGCGCAATGCGGGCGTAGAACTTCGTCAGTCCCTCGGGGTCGCGTCCCATGTCGTCCACGTAGTCCTGACCGTTTACGGTGTAATGGTAGAAGAGCACCGGAATGCCGCGGCCTTCAATGTAGGAATAGGGCAGGTCGACCGTGGATTCACAGGAGAGAATAAACGTCTGAGCCATAGCGGAACACCTCGCAAATATGAATCTAATATGCTATATTAGAATAACACATAAATTGAGCCATGTCAAGTAATTCCATAAATGGCATTGAAGACGAACAAATTTATCATTTTCTTCCGAAAGCGGTGCGTGACGGCGGATTCGCGCGCGCGTATAATCCCATCATTCCGGGAGAAAGAGGGATTCCTATGGGAAACGCGCATGAATATCTGATGCCGGACTATTATCCGGATTTTCATTGCAAGACCGGCATGTGCCGCGCGGCCTGCTGCGTCGGCTGGAATGTGTCCCTGTCCATGCAGGACTATTTCCGCCTGCTGGGCGTGGAATGCCGAAAGCACGTGCGGGAGAAGCTGGACTGCGCGCTGCACGTGAAGCGCTATCCGACGGAGGATTCCTATGCGGAGCTTGTGCATCGGTATGACGGAAACTGCCCGCTGCGCATGGAAAACGGCCTGTGCGCCATTCATGCCGAGGCGGGCGAACAGGCGCTGCCTGCGATCTGCCGCCTGTATCCGCGCGCCATTCGCGCCGAGGGAGACTTTGAATGCTCCTGCGCCGGCAGCTGCGAGCGCGTGGTGGAAATGCTTCTGGATTCCGGGCGGCCGGTGCGCTTTGAGCGCCGGAGCCTTGCGCAGGACGCGCCGGAGAGCGCGGGGCGCAGCGTGTTTTTTGAGACGGTACCGCGCGAACAGGAAATTCGCATGAAGCTGATCGGTGTGATGCAGGATCAGACGCGCTCGCTGACGCATCGCCTTCTGCGTATGGAGCGGGCGCTGGACATTCTGGCCGCCGACTGGAAGGCGGGACGCATCGACGAATTTCTCGCGCGCAGCGAGGACGAGCTGGCGGAATTTGAAGCGATGGAGGTGCGCGAGGAGCATCTTCTGAACGGTCTTCAGTGCGTGAAGGAGATCATCGAGCAGACGACGGAGAACAGCCCGAGCCTGCATGACTACGCGGAAACGTGTCTGGCGCTGTTTGAGGGCGCGGAGAACCCGCTGGAAAGCTATCGCCGCGCGAACGCGCACTTTGAAGCGATCTTCCCAAACTGGGAGCAGGGCTACGAGAATCTGCTGGTCAATCACATGTTCTTCTCGCGCTATCCGTTTGCCGACATGGGCGGCGGGCTGCGCGGCGAATTTGTGGCGCTGTGCGCCGTGTACACGATGATGCGCTTCTTCGGCGTGTGCTGGATGGCGGATAAGGAGGATGAGGCCGCGCTGGTGGACGTGCTCGCGGCGCTGTTCCGTCTGATCGATCACACGCGCTTCCATCGCCGCGCGGAGCGCATCCTGACGGAGATCGGCTGCGACACGCCCGAGCGCCTGCAGGAGATTATGAATCTCTAAATACCTGATAATTCGCATTGAATTTACCTGACAGGCTCGAAACGGCGGAGAAAGGCGTGTATAATAGCGGGCAAGTCCAGGGCGGCGCCGCACAGCCGGACGATCATGCAGATTCTTTGATTTTTATCTGAAAAATCCTTGAAATTTACATCTGAGCCGGATGAGAAATTCGTTCATCGAACAGATGGCTGCGCGGCGCGGCCACAGAGGAATGGGGGATTTGTATGACGAAAAGGGAACGCTCCACGTACAGGCTGGTATTTACCGCGCTGATGGCGGCGCTGGCGTACGTTTGCACGCTGATCCGCTTTCCGCTGCTTCAGTCCAGGGTGCACCTTGGCAATGCGGCGGGCATTTTAGCGGGTCTGATTCTTTCGCCGCTGGACGCGGGGCTCGCGTCCGGTCTGGGCGCGGGTCTGTATGACGCGACCCTCGGCGGCTATGACGCGCTGGGCTGCGTGATTACGTTTGCTTCCAAGTTTGCTTCCGCGTTCATCTGCGCCATCCTGTTCAGGCGCGCGAAGGAAGCGGCGGCGGGCAAAAAGCTGGGCGCTGCGTATCTGTCCTGCGCGATCGGCTCGCTTTCGTATGTGTTCCTCTATATGCTCAAGACGTTCATCATGAAGCAGGCCGTGGACGGACTGGCGCTGGACGCGGTGTTCGTCGTGATGCTTCAGAAGCTCCCTGCGTCTCTGATCAACGCGGGCTTTGCCACGCTGGCCGCGCCGCCGCTGTACTTCGCGCTGTCTCCGGCGCTCGACCGGATGGGTATCTCGGCGAAGCTCAAGTAAAGTCGGTATCGTCCATGTCCGGCATGGGAAGCGTCTGTTCGATCACGCTCCACGAAAAGCCGCGCCTTGCCAGCGCCTGCGAAAGCTTCGCGTGCGCCTCGCGCGGGTCGCGTCCCTCATAGCGGGGAGCGAGCTTTTTCGCCACGGCCGCGGCCGCTGCGAGCTGGTCTTCATCGGAAATGGTTTCAAGCGCGTCCTCGACGTCCGATTCCCGGATGCCGCGGGCGCGCAGCTTTCGTTTCAGGGCGTAAATGCCGGTCTTTCCGGCGGAAGCGAATTCGACGGCGCGCAGGGCGATTTCCCGGTCGTCGATCAGGCGCGTCTCGCGCAGGCGTTCCAGCACCGCGGAAACGCAGTCCGGCAGGAAGCCCTTTGCCAGCAGCTTCTTTTCGATTTCGCGCTCCGTGCGCGCGGAGTAATCCAGAATGGACAGCGCCGCGTCGAAGCTGTCTTTGAACTGATGCGCGCACACGCGGCCGGCGTAGGCGTCCGTATCGACCTCGTCTCCGACCTGCACGGGGCAGGCGGCAAGGTCACTTTTGCGGACGGTCAGCTGGGTGCGGTCGTCAAAAAGCAGGGTCGCGCGCGTGCGATTTACCGAAATTTCCGTGAGTATTGGCATGTTCACGTCACCTCACGTTATATTTTATGGAAAATGTGGCGCGATTGCAAGCGTATTTCTTGACGGCAAAACGGGATTTGTGTTATTATATACGAAGACTTCATGCTCAAGGGGGCTTTCCGATGTCAGGACACAATAAATGGTCGACCATAAAGCACAAAAAGGAGAAGACGGACGCTGCGAGAGGCAAAATCTTTACGAAGATTGGCCGTGAAATCGCCATCGCCGTGCGCGAGGGCGGCAGCGCCGATCCCAACGTCAACAGCAAGCTGAAGGACGTCGTGGCCAAGGCGAAGGCCAACAACATGCCCAACGAAAACATCATGCGCTCCATCAAGAAGGCGGCGGGCGAAGGCGAAGGCAACAACTACAAAGAGGTTACCTACGAAGGCTACGCGCCCGGCGGCATCGCCGTGATCGTGGAGGTCGTAACCGACAACCTCAACCGCACAGCCAGCGAAGTGCGCCACATCTTTGACAAGTGCGGCGGCTCTCTCGGAAGCTCCGGCTGCGTATCCTATAAGTTCACCCGCAAGGGTGTAATCGAAATCGACAACAGTAAGGGTCTGGACGAGGACGAGCTGATGATGCTCGCCATGGACGCCGGCGCGGACGACGTGGAAGCGGGCGACGAGAGCGCGGTCATATACACCGACCCCAACGACCTGAGCGCGGTGCGCGACAGCCTGGAAAAGGCGGGCTGCACCTTCCTCTCCGTCGAGCGCGCCATGGTTCCCAACATGACCACGGAGATCAGCGATCCCGAGATGGCCGAAAAGATTACCCGCCTGATCGACTGGCTGGACGACTACGACGATACGCAGAACGTGTATCACGACGCCGACCTGCCCGAGACCGAGGAAGAGGAATAAATCCGCCGCATCCCATCGCCGCTTCGCGGATTGCCGCGGGGCGGCTTTTCATGAAGCGGATGGAGCAGGCGAGAAGGAAGCGCGTGAATCGATGAAGAATTGTCCGATCGGTGTGTTCGATTCCGGAATCGGCGGAATCAGCGTGCTCAGAAACATGCGCGCCGACCTGCCGCGCGAGGATTTCATTTATTTTGGCGACGATAAAAACGCGCCGTACGGCACGCGCCCGGAGCCGGAAATCCTGCGCCTTGCGGAGACGGACGCGGATTTTCTTCTGAAAAAGAACGTGAAGGCGATTGTGATTGCCTGTAACACCGCCACCTCGGCCGCCGCTGCGGCGCTGCGCGGGAAGCTGTCCATTCCGGTGATCGGCATGGAGCCCGCGCTGAAGCCCGCGTCGCTCTTTCGAAAGGACGGCATGATCGCCGTGCTGGCGACCAGCGCGACGCTCAGGCAGGAAAAGTTCCGCCATCTGATGGAACGCTACGGCGAATACGCCGTGCCCGTGCCGTGCCCGGGGCTGATGGACTATGTGGAGCGCGGCGTGACCGAAGGTGCGGAGCTGGACGCGTTTCTCCAGAAGGTGCTCGCGCCGTTCCGGGATTACCGGTTCGACGCGGCGGTGCTGGGCTGCACGCACTATGTGTTTCTGAAGGACGCGATTCAGAAGGCTATGCCCGGCGTTCGCCTGTTTGACGGCAACGAGGGCACCAGCCACCAGCTTCGGCGCGTGCTTTCGGAGCGCGGCTGGCTGAAGGAAGAAGGCGAGGGTGGCATTCAGCTGTTCTCCTCGGCGGAAAATCCGGCGGTGATCCGCCTGATGGAGCGTCTTCTGGCCACAAAGCCATGAGAAAACGGCAGGAAATCCGTTAAATATGAGAGTGAGTAGAAAAAACTCTTTTCAAATTTAACCGAATATGTTACAATACAAGATAGCGTATTGTGTGGGCGTTATGCGCACATGATCTTTTGATCGGAAAAGACAGGGGGAAAGACTGAATGAAGGATTATCAGGCTAAAAACATCCGCAATATCGCCGTGCTGGGACACGGCGGCGAAGGCAAGACCACGCTGGTCGAAGCTCTTCTTTACACGACTGGCGTCGTTGATCGTCAGGGCCGCGTAGAAAACGGCACCGCGACGACCGACTACGATCCGGAGGAGATTCGCCGTCAGATTTCCATTTCTGCGGCGCTGGCGCCCCTGGAGTATAAGGACACCAAAATCAACCTCGTCGACATTCCCGGCTACTTCGATTTTGCCGGCGAAATGATGGGCCCGCTGCGCGTGTGCGAAGGCGCGCTGATCACCGTGGGCGCGGTCGGCGGTCTGGACGTCGGCGCGGAGAAGGCCTGGACGCAGTGCGACAAGTCTCACACGCCCCGCATGATCGTCATCAACAACATGAGCCGTGAAAACGCCAACTTCGAAAAGGCGCTGGCCACCATCACCGACAAGTACGGCAGCCACATCGCGCCCATCGAGGTTCCGATTGTGGAAAAGGGCCAGTTCACCGGCGTTGTGTGCGTGCTTGAAAACAAGGCGTTCACCGGCGAAGGCAAGACCCTGAAGGAGATCCCGATTCCGGATTTCGTGTCCGGCGAAGTGGAATCCGCCCGTGAAGCCATCATGGAAGCGGCCGCCGGTGCGGACGAAGAACTGATGGAGAAGTATTTCGAAGAGATGGAGCTCTCTCCTGAGGATACCATGCGCGGTCTGCGCAAGGGCATCATGGACGGCTCCGTCGTTCCAGTCGTGTGCTGCGATTCCCTGACCCGCGTGGGTCTGGGCAAGCTGCTGGACAACATCGTCGACCTGCTGCCGTCCCCGGCGGACAGGGAGATCGAGGGCGTGAACCCGAAGTCCGGCGAAAAAGAAGTTCGCGTCTGCAGGGACGGCGAGCCCTTCTCCGCGCAGGTCTTCAAGACGCTGGCTGACCCGTTCGTCGGCAAGCTGAGCCTGCTCAAAATCAATTCCGGCGTGCTCACCAGCGACACCATGCTGTACAATGCCAATGCCGAGAAGACCGAGAAGCCCGGCACCGTGTACTTCATGCTCGGCAAGAAGACCACGGCTACCACCAAGGTCGTCGCGGGTGACATCTGCGCGCTGGCCAAGCTGGCCTCCGTCGCCACCGGCAACACCCTGTGCGACCCGGCCAAGCCCATCAAGTTCCCCGAGATCGAGTTCCCGGCTCCCTGCATCTCCATGGCCGTGTATGCCAAGAAGGCGGGCGAGGAAGACAAGATCTTCTCGGGTCTGGCGCGTCTGATGGAAGAAGACCCGACCATCACCGTCACCAAGGACGCGGAAACCACCGAATCCCTGATCAGCGGTCTGGGCGAGACCCACATCGACGTGGTCGCCAAGAAGCTGCAGAGCAAGTTCGGCGTAGAGTGCATTCTGCAGGATCCCAAGATCCCGTACCGTGAGACCATCCGCAAGAAGATCGACGTTCGCGGCCGCCATAAGAAGCAGTCCGGCGGACACGGCCAGTTCGGCGACGTCGTTATCGAGTTCCGCCCGAACGACGATCCCACCAACACCGACTTCATCTTTGAAGACGCGGTTGTCGGCGGCGTCGTACCGCGCAACTTCATCCCGGCCGTTGAAAAGGGTCTGCGCGACAACATCAAGAAGGGCGTTCTCGCCGGATTCCCGGTGGTCGGCCTGACCGCGAAGCTGCACGACGGTTCCTATCACCCGGTCGACTCCTCTGAAATGGCGTTCAAGACGGCTGCCCGTCTGGCGTTCAAGCAGCTGGATCAGGCCAGCCCCGTGCTGCTCGAGCCCATCTATCACGTGGAAGTCATGATTCCCGACGAGTACATGGGCGACATCATCGGCGACATCAACAAGCGCCGCGGCCGCATCATGGGCATGGATCAGGTGGACGGCCAGCAGTGCGTGACGGCTGAGGTTCCGCAGAGCGAAATGTTCAAGTACGCGACCGACCTCCGCTCCCTCACCCAGTCCCGCGGCTCCTTCACCATGAGATTTGAGCGCTACGAGGAAGTTCCCGCGACGGACGCCAAGAAGATCATCGAGTCCGCCAAGAAGGAAGAGGAAGAAGAGGAATAATTCCCTGCATTCCCAAGAGGGAGACGCGAAACGGCGTCTCCCTCTTTTGCATATTCCGCGCGTTCGGGCATAGAAAGTTGCGGGAGGTGGGCAGATGGAGAGGGGAGCGCTGCTGGTGATCCGGGGAGCGGAGGAAAGGCCGGGCGACCGATACGGCGAGGCGGCGGACGTGTTTCAGCGGATGCGGAGACGGAATGAAAGGCTGACGCTGTTTGGCGAGGGCGACGGCTGCGCGGTCGTTCTGATGCTTGCCCAGCGCTTCGCGCCGGACGCGCTGTGGCTGTATCCCTGCGGCGGGACGGACGCGGATGGCTTCTTCCGCGCGCTGGGCGCGTGCGGCGGGAACCTGTTCGCCGTCTGCGCGCCGATCGACGTGTTCCTTCCGGAGGACATGGAGGAGGGAATCGAGCGGCGGATTCTGCGCGCGCTGCGCCGGACGAAGGCGGGAAGGATTGAGATTCAAACGCTGAAGCCTGGCACAACGCACAATTCGGCGGCGCGTCGGGCGAAGTCTTTTCCGCCATCTGCGGCATGAAAATTTCTCGATTTACCTCCAGTAAACCTTCGAAATTTTCATTTGCCTCTGACGAAAAATCCATTCGCCGGCCGACCACCTCATTTGCGCAGCGTTGCCTTAGAAGCGAGTTTGCGCCGAAGGCGCTAAGTGGAGGAAGATACGAATGCGTTCAAGAACCATGAAACTGTTGTCCCTTGCCCTGGCCGTCTGCCTGCTTCTGTGCGGCTGCAACCTGATTCGCACCGACCCGGAATACGTGAAGCAGCAGGAAGCCGAAAAGGCCGCGGCGGAACAGGCCGCGTATGAAGCCGATATGGCTACGGTTCTGGCCATGTACTATGGCGACAGAGTCGTTACCAAGGGCGACGCGGTGGACGCCTATAACGAGCAGATGGACATGTATTCCAGCTATGTCACCTACATGAACTACATGGCCAGCATGTTCGGTATCAGCGAATCGCAGAGCATCACGGCGGAGGACGCTGCCCGCGTGCGCGACAACGTGGTGAAGGAAATCGTCAAGACCCGCGTGCTCGATCAGAAGATGCTCGATCTGGGCTTTGCAGCCTTCACCGAGGAAGAGCTGGCCGCCATTCAGACCGACGCGACTAACGAGTACAACACCTACGTTGAAAACGCCGAGAGCAACGGCTCTTCCCACGACGAAGCCGTGGCCATACTGAAGACCTCCGGCATTTCCGAGGACACGGTTTACAGAGCCGTGTACGGCGACCGCGTGAAGGAGCGCCTGGAAAGCGTCGTCAACAAGGACACGGCCGTCACGGAAGAGGAAATCAAGGCTGAGTACGACAAGCTGAGCGAGGAAGCGAAGACTGCGTACACCGACAAGCCGGCCAGTCTGGAAAGCGTCGGCAATAAGAACCAGACGATCTACTACATGCCGGAGGGCTATCGCTACATCAAGCATGTGTTTCTGAAGCCGGAGGACGCGGTGATGAACGCCTACACCGAGGCGCAGAGCGCCGTCTCCGCACTGGAAAAGGAGGCCAGCGACCTCGAAAAGCAGATTGCCGGGCAGCGGGAAGCGACGGCGGCTGAAGCCACGTCTTCCGACGCGGCGGCACAGACGCTGAACGATCAGCTGACCGCGAAGCAGGCTGAGCTGGCTGCGAAGCAGACCGAGCTGGAAGCGAACGAGCAGGCCGTGTGGGCCAACGTACAGGAGAAGCTCGATGAGGTGACCGCCGGAATCGAGGCCGGAACGCCGATTGACGAGCTGATCGAGAAGTATTCCGACGATCCCGGCTCCAAGCAGGACGGCATCCGCGAGCGCGGCTATCTGGTGTACGAGACCTCCACGACGTGGGATTCCGCGTTCCTGCGGGAATCGGTGGCGCTGGAAAACGTGGGCGAGTATTCCGCGCCGTTCCTCAGCTCCATGGGCGTGCACATTGTGAAGTATGAGTCCAAGCCGGAAGCGGGCGTGGTTTCGTTTGAAAATGTGAAGGACGCCGCCGCGAAGGCCGCGCTGGACGAGAAGAAGGAAACCGTCTACAACGCGCAGGTGGAAGCCTGGGTGGAAGAGGCAAAGCCGGAGTATTCCTTCGAAAACTGGGTAATCAAATAAGCCGGGAACGGGTGGAGCCGTCGTATCGCTAAGGGTACGGCGGCTCTTTCTGTCTATTTTGGCCGTAAAAATGTAAAACTTTGTATTTTTGCAGGAAATGAGACACATTTGTGGTATATATCCCGTGAAATGGATATACTGAAAGGTGCTTCGGCATGGATGGTTTTTCCGCGGGAAGGATTTCCTGCGTGAAAATTGTCGAAAGTCGAAGAACAGGCAGGAAAAAAGATTGCGAATCGCGAATAAGAAGCAAACAGGAAACGGCCGGAACAATAAAGGGTGAAGGTGAACTATGTCCTCAAGGCTTCCTTCCGCATGGCTGGATGAACTTCGTTCCCATGTGAGCATCGAAGAGATCGTCGGCGAGCGCGTGCAGCTGAAGCGAAAAGGCAGATACCTGTGGGCCTGTTGCCCTTTCCATAACGAAAAGACGCCGTCCTTCAAGGTGGACACCGACAGTCAGATGTTTTACTGCTTTGGTTGCCACAAGGGCGGCAATGTCATAGGATTCGTTATGGAGTACGATCACCTGGAATTCATGGAGGCGGTGGAGCTTTTGGCCGACCGGGCGCACATGCCTATGCCGGACAGGCTGGAATCGACCGTCACGGAGGACAGAAACCGGCAGCTGCGCGAGAAGATTTATGAAGCGAACCTGCTGGCCGCGCGGTTCTTCCATCAGCTGATCTGGAAGCCCGAGGGGAGCATGGCGCTCAAGTATCTGTACTCCCGCGGTCTGACGGACAGCGACATTCGTCGCTTCGGCCTTGGCGCGTCGCCGCACGGCGGCGATACGCTGTATCGCGCGCTGAAGGAGGCCGGGTTCGACGACGAGGTGATCGACGCGGCGTGGCTCTGCGGCCAGAAGGACGGGCGCAGGTACGATATGTTCCGCGAGCGCGTCATCTTTCCCATCCTGAACCCGCAGGGAAAGGTGCTCGGCTTTGGCGGGCGCATCATGGGCGACGGCAATCCCAAGTACCTGAACACGTCGGATACGCCGGTGTTCAACAAGCGAAACGGTCTCTACGCGCTGAACTTCGCCCGTAAGGAGCATGGGCTCAAACGGCTGGTACTCGTGGAAGGGTATATGGACACGGTGTCGCTTTTGAAGTACGGCATCCCGGGCGTCGTCGCCACGCTGGGCACGGCGCTGACAGAGGAACAGGCGCGGCTGATGAAGCGCTACGCGCCGGAGGTCTGGATCAGCTACGACGGCGACGGCGCGGGGCGCAAGGCGGCGCTGCGCGCGCTGGATATTCTGGGAGCGCAGGGCGTACCGGCGCGCGTGATCGACTACCCGGGCGGTATGGATCCGGACGAGTTCGTTCGCGCCAACGGCGCGGAGGCGTGGAATGGGCTCAAGAAGATCGAACCGGCGGAATATCGCATGATGCGCGCGCGCGACGGCATGGACATCAGCGTGCAGGAGGATCGCACGCAGTACACGATTCGCTGCTGCGAGATCCTGCGAAGTGTGCAAAACCCGGTGGAACTGGAAAACTACCTTCAGAAGCTGGCGCACGACACCGGCTATTCGCGGGACGTGCTGCTGCGGCAGATCGGGCAGTCCGCGCCGCCAAAGGCCGAGGAAGCGCCAAGGCCGCGCACGCCCGCGGTCGCGCCGGAAAAGCGTTCGGAGCTGCAGCTTGCGCAGATGCAGCTGATCGCGCTTCTGAACAGCGGAATGATTCCGGCCGACATGCTGATGAAGGACGACTTTGACAGCGGCCTGTATGCCGATATGTTCGAATATCTGTCTTCCGGAATGAAGGCGAGGGATTTTATCGGCGAAATTCCGGAGGAACAGTCAAGGGAAGCGCTGGAAGCGATTAACTTCGAGCCGCTGCCCGAAAATAAGGAAAAGGCGATGAGTCTGGCCGAGGAGCTGCTGCACCGAATCCGCCAGATTCGAATCAACCAACAGATAAATCTGTACGCCGCGCGGGCCAAAACGGCCGACGCGGAAGAGAGAAAGCGGCTGAACCAGCAGATTCAAGCGCTGCTCGCGAAGCTCGATTAGCGTCGACCCCCGAAAGGAGTGCCCTGAGAATGAAAAACGAGAATGCGGAAATGATCTCCAATCGCGTCCGGGAACTGATTGAAGCCGGAAAACAGAAAGGCGCGCTGACGATCAAGGAAATTATCGAACAGTTTGCCGATTGCGAGATGGAGCCCGATCAGTTCGATAAGATTCTCGACACGCTGTCGGAACTGAACATCGAAATTATCAAGGAAAACACCGTCAGCGAGGCTGATCCTGCGCCTGTGCCGGACGACCGTCTCGACGACCTGACGCCGCCCGAGGGCATCTCCATCGACGATCCCGTGCGCATGTATCTGAAGGAAATCGGCAAGGTGCCGCTGCTTACGGCGGACGAGGAAATCGAGCTTGCCAAGCGCATGGAGGAGGGCGACGTGGACGCGAAGCATCGCCTGTGCGAGGCGAACCTGCGACTGGTCGTGTCCATCGCCAAGCGCTATGTGGGCCGCGGCATGCTGTTCCTGGATCTGATTCAGGAGGGCAATCTGGGTCTGATCAAGGCCGTGGACAAGTTTGACTATCGCAAGGGCTATAAGTTTTCCACGTATGCCACGTGGTGGATTCGTCAGGCCATCACCCGCGCCATCGCGGATCAGGCGCGCACGATTCGCATTCCCGTGCACATGGTGGAAACGATCAACAAGCTGATTCGCGTGTCCCGCCAGCTTCTGCAGGAGTACGGCCGCGAGCCGCTGCCGGAGGAAATCGCCGAGGAAATGGGTATTTCCGAGGACAAGGTGCGCGAGATCATCAAGATTGCGCAGGAGCCGGTTTCGCTGGAAACGCCAATCGGCGAGGAAGAGGACAGCCATCTGGGCGATTTTCTACCGGACGAGGACGCGCCCGCACCCGCCGAGGCCGCCGCGTTCACGCTTCTCAAGGAGCAGCTGATGAGTGTGCTTTCCACGCTGACGCCCAGAGAGGAAATGGTTCTGAAGCTTCGCTTCGGCCTTGAGGACGGCCGTCAGCGCACGCTGGAAGAGGTAGGCAAGGAGTTCAAGGTGACGCGCGAGCGCATTCGCCAGATCGAAGCCAAGGCGCTGCGCAAGCTGCGCCATCCCAGCCGCTCCCGCAAGCTGAAGGATTCTCTGGACTGAGAAACGACTCGGAAGGAACCGAAATGCCGGCGCAATGGACGACGGCATTTCTTTATTACGGAGGAAAACGCATGCCGCTGACGGATGAAAGGCTTTCGGAGATGATCAGGATGCTGCCGAAATGCGGAATCGTGGCCGACATCGGCACCGACCACGGCCGACTGGGCGCACAGCTGCTGCTCACGGGCAAGTGCGGGAAGGTCTGGTTTTCGGATATTTCCGCGCCGTCGCTGGAAAAGGCGAGAGGACTGATTGCGCGGCGGGGGCTTCAGGAAAGGGCGGAGTTTTTCGTGGGCGACGGTGCGCGGGCGCTTCCCGGCGCGCCGGACGCGGCGGTGATCGCCGGTATGGGCGGCGAGACGATCGCGGCCATCCTGCGGGGCGCGGGCGGACGGCTTGCAGACAGCGTGCTTGTGCTGGAGCCGAACGTCGGTGCGGAACTGGTGCGGCGCGCGCTGATGGAGACGGGGCGGCGCATCACGGATGAACGCGTCGTGCGCGCGGCACGGCGGCGCTATGTATTGATCCGCGCGGAAAAGGGCGAAGCGGCCTACACGGAGCGCGACTTGATTGTGGGGCCGGTGCTGCGGAAGGAGCCGAGCGAAGCGTTCCGCGAATACGCGGCGTTCCGTCTGCGCGTCGCTCAAAAGGCGCTGGCGGGCGCGGAGAAGAGCGGCCATTCCGAAAAGGACGCGCTTCTGACTGAGATGGAGTATTGGAGGGAGATCGTCGAATGCTGAAGGTGAAGGATGTATACGGCTGGGTTGACGAAATCGCGCCGTTTGATAAGGCGGAGAGCTGGGATAACGTGGGCCTGCTCTGCGGTAGCATGGAAAACGAGGTGCAGGCGATCTTCTGCGCGCTGGAACTGAACGATGAGGTGCTCGACGCGGCGCTTGAAAAGGGCTGCAGCCTGATCGTGACGCATCATCCGATTCTGTTCGGCGGGCGGAAAAACCTCTGCGAGGACACGGCGGAGGGGCGGCTTCTATGCCGGCTGGTGCGCGCGCATATGAACCTGATTGCCGCGCATACGAATTATGATGTGGCTGCGGGCGGCGTGAACGACTGCCTTGCCGAAGCGCTGGGGCTTACGAACGTCCAGTGCGTGGACGGTGACGAGGAAGCGATTCTGCGCATCGGCGACGTGGAGCCGATGACGGCGGCGGCGTTCGCGGCGCGCGTGACCGAGCGGCTGGGCGACGTGGTGCGCGTATACGGCGACCGTCAGAAGACGGTGCGGCGCGTGGCGCTGGTCGGCGGCGCGGGCGGGGAATACGCGCAGACGGCGCTGAAGGCGGGCGCGGATGTGTACGTGACCGGCGAGATGCGCTATCACGACGCGGTGTCGCTGGCGGCCGAGGGTCTGGTGACCATGCAGGCTGGGCACGATTCCACCGAACAAATTGCCGTGAAACCGCTGAGAAACGGTTTACAAATGAGAGCAAATGCGTTACAATATAATGTGAAAGTGTATGCAAACGATTTGGGGGTAGAAGAATGAATCTGGACGCGCTTTGGAATTACATGCAATTTGATCTTGAGGCGGATAAGTTCGGCAGCGATATGAGGCAGTCGCCGAAGCGTCAGCTGTTGCTCAAGGATCGCAATTTCCTGAAGGAGCAGCAGACGAACATCGTCAAAATCGAAAACGACGTTTCCACCATGAACGATCGCATGGAAGCGATTCGTGATGAGGTGGAAAGGCTGAACAAGCTTCTCGCTGAGCAGCGCGCCCGTCTGGAATCCGAGCCGCCCAAGACCGCGGAAGAAATCGAGGAGCGCGTGACGGCGATTGAGAAGGTGCTCGAGTCGATGAAGCACTACGAGCAGGAGCTCTCCAAAATGCGCAAGGACGCGGACGCGCGCGACCGTCAGCAGAAGGAGATTCGCGTACGCGCCGCCAAGACCAAGGCGGAGTACGACGCGGTGAAGCTCGAATACGACAAGGAGTACGCCGACGACACGGTGAAGCTCAAGAACCTGCGCGCCCGCGCGGAGGCGGAGGAGAAGAAGACTGACCCGGCCGACCTTGAAAAGTATAAGTCCATCAAGGCACATGTCACGCCGCCGATGGCGAAAATGATGAACAACCAGTGCAGCGGCTGCTTCATGGCGCTGCCGCTGGGCACGCTGAGAGACCTGAAGTCCGGCGAGCATATGGTGACGTGCGACAACTGCGGACGCATCCTGTACGCGAAGGACGAATAAACGCTCTCCAGAGAAACGCGCGGCAGGCGGGAGAAAAATCCTCTTCGCCTGCCGCCTTTAAGGCACCGCCACACAATTCGGCGGCACGTCGGGCGATGTCTTTTCCGCCATCTGCGGCATGAAAATTCCTCGATTTACCTCCAGTAAACCTTCGAAATTTTCATTTGCATCTGACGAAAAATCCATTCGCCGGCCGACCACCTCATTTGTGCGGCGTTGCCTTAAATGCGAGAAATTTCCTGCGGAAGGCTTGACATTCGGCGCTATCCGTGCTATTTTGGCACTGGTGGATTTGACTTTGTGTAGATACGGAGGTAATGGATTTTGAAACCGTTTATGAACGAGGATTTCCTTCTCACCACCGATACGGCGAAAAAGCTGTATCACGAGTATGCCGAGAAAATGCCCATCATTGATTATCATTGCCATCTGAGTCCGCGTGAAATTGCGGAAAATATTCAGTTTAAAAACATCACCGAGCTGTTCCTTGGCGGCGACCACTACAAGTGGCGCTACATGCGCGCCATGGGCGTGGACGAGCGCCTGATTCGCGGGGACGGAGACGACTATGAGAAGTTCCTGGCCTATGCCAAGTGCATCTCTCTGGCCATCGGCAACCCGCTGTATCACTGGACGCACCTGGAGCTGAAGCGCGTTTTCGGCATCGAAGAGCCGCTGAACGAGCGCACGGCTCCGGCCATCTGGGAAAACGCGAACGCCATGCTGGCCACGGAGGAATTCCGTGCGCGCCGGCTGATTGAAAAGTTCAATGTGAAGGTCGTCTGCACGACCGACGATCCGGCGAGCAATCTGGAATATCACGAGCAGATCGCCAAGGATCCCACCTTCAAGGTGAAGGTTCTGCCCGCGTTCCGTCCCGACGCGGCGATTAAAATCGGCATGCCGGCATACAAGGGCTATATCGAGACGCTGTCCGAGGTCAGCGGCGTGAAGATCGAGTGCGCCGAGGACGTTGTGAAGGCGCTGACGCAGCGCGCGAAGTTCTTCGACGAGCACGGCTGCCGCGCGTCCGATCACGGTCTGGACACCGTGCCCTATGAGCCGATCGACATGGCGAAGGTCAACGAGGCGTTCGCGCTGGCGATGAAGGGCGAGAAGCCCTGCGACGCGCTCATCGACGTGTACCGCACGTACATCCTCGTGTCCATGGGCCGCGTGTACAAGGAGCTGGGCTGGGCGCAGCAGTATCATGTGAACGCGCAGCGCAACAACAACGCGAACGCCTACGAAAAGAGCGGCGCGGACATCGGCTTCGACTCCATCAGCGACGAAAAGGTGGCCTACAAGCTGAACCGTCTGCTGGACGAGCAGGAGAAGACCGGAAACCTTCCGAAGACCATCCTGTACTCCCTGAACCCCACGGACAACTACGTAATCGGCACGACGATCGGCAATTTCCAGACCGAGAGCGGCATCCCTGGCAAGCTGCAGTTCGGCTCCGCTTGGTGGTTCTGCGATCAGCGCGACGGCATGGTCGACCAGATGAAGACGCTCGCGGCGCTAGGCGCGCTGTCCACCTTCGTGGGCATGCTGACCGACTCGCGCTCCTTCGTCAGCTATCCGCGTCACGAGTATTTCCGCCGCATCCTGTGCGAGATCCTCGGCACGTGGGTAGAAAACGGCGAATACCCGGCCGATTGGGATGCGCTGAAGACCATCGTGGAAGGCATCTGCTACAACAACGCGAAGAAGTATTTCTCCTTCTGATGGAAGGGTAAAAGAAATCCGGAGTCCGCTTGATGGGCTCCGGATTTTCGTTTATCCTTTGGAAGAAGTCGGTCAGGTCAGGTGGAACGCTTCCTCGATGTCCTTCACTTCTTCAGGCGTGATGTTGATGATCTTGCCGATATCCTGCGCGGCGATGACGGCCTTGGCGCTGTATTCAAGCACCTCGAGCTTGTCAAAGGCGTTCAGCAGGCTGGCGCCGGCCACGATCACGCACTTGTTGTCCACGATCAGCACGGGCGTGGAGGAGCAGAACGCGTTCGCGGTGCCCTCAATGTCCAGCGAGCTGGAAGCGTAGGGGACGCGCTTCACGTCGCGCAGCTGAATGTAGCTTTCCGGAATCGTGCGGGAATCGAACGTCGCGTCGGTGACGGCGAACGCCATGATCGCCGGGGGATGCGCGATGATGACGGAATTGATCTCCGGATGCGTGTTGAAAATCTCCTGAACCAGCAGTGCGGCGCGGCTGGGCGTTTTGCCGGTTTCGCACATGCCGTTTTTGATGCGCACGATGTCCTCAGGCTCCAGATACTTGCGATCCTTCATATACGGCGTGATCAGGAAGGAGCCGTCCGACAGGCGCATGGAGAAGGTGCCCTGCGTGCTTGTGAACAGGCGCTGGTCATACGCGCGGTGAATCAGATGGCACATGTCGCGGCGGCCGGCGCATTCCTCTGAGGAAATCACGCGGGCAACGAACGCGTCCATCGGCGGATGCGCCTTGGCGCTTTCCAGCTCAATCTGCGCGTCGGTGAGGGAGCGGGGCGTGCCCAGCTTCTTCGCGTCGATTTCCAGACGGCCGCAGAAGTCCAGCGTCTCAAAGGCCATGAACGCCTTGAACAGGTTGGTGGAGCCGCAGACGACGCCATGGTTTTCCAGAATGACCGTGTTGTGCCCCTCGGCAAACTTCTCGGCAATGTTTTTGCCCAGCTGCTCGGAGCCGGGAACATCGTACTTGGCCATGGCAACATTGCCGCAGACCAGCGTGGCGTCCGGAACGAGGTGCGTGTCCGGAATCTTGCGCGCAAGGCTGAAGGCGACCAGCGTGGGCGGGTGCGCGTGCACGATGGCGCGCAGGTCGGGGCGGATGCGGTAAATATCCCTGTGGAAGGGCAGTTCTACGGACGGCTTGTGCGGGCCGAGAATCGTTCCGTCGGGCTTCACGCAGTTGATGTCAGCGCGCGTCAGGCTGCCCTTGTCGATGCCGGAGGGCGTAATCCAGATGTCGCCGCTTTCGTCGCGAATGGAAAGGTTGCCGCCGGAGGTCGTCGTCATGCCGTACTGGTAGATGCGATTCATGATCATGACCAGCTGGTCGGCGGGATGCATCAGTTCAAATTTCATCGCTCAAACCTTCTTTCTATCGTGTGTATTATCGCACGCCTCGTGTAAGATTGCAAACACAATCCGATTACGAAGTTTGTACGTGTGTTATTTTGTGGTGAAACCGTCACAGAATCAGCATCGCGTCGCCGAAGGAGAAGAAGCGATAGCGCTTCTGCACGGCGGTTTCGTATACGCGCAGCGCTTCCTCGCGTCCCATCAGAGCGCTGATGAGCATGATCAGCGTGGAGCCGGGCAGGTGGAAGTTCGTGATCAGCGCGTCCACGGCGTTGAAATGGAAGCCGGGCGTGATGAAAATCTGCGTCCACGCCTTTTTGGCGACCACCTCGCCGGTCTCCTGCGCTGAGGATTCCAGCGTGCGCACGCTCGTCGTGCCGACGGCGACGACGCGGTGCCCGGCGGCCTTCGCCGCGTGAATGCGGTTCGCGGCGTCCTCGGAGACCTCGTAGTATTCGGAATGCATCTCGTGATCCTCGACGTTCTCCGCCTTGACGGGGCGGAACGTGCCTAGTCCCACGTGCAGAAGAATTGGAATCACGTCGATTCCCTTCGCGCGGATGCGGTCGAGCAGCTCGGGCGTGAAGTGCAGACCGGCCGTGGGCGCGGCGGCGGAGCCGTCCTCCTTCGCGTACACGGTCTGATACCGGCTTCGGTCGGCCAGCTTCTCGTGAATGTAGGGCGGGAGGGGCATTTCACCCAGCTCGTCCAGCGCGGCTTCAAACGTGCCCTCGCACTCGAAATCCACAATGCGCGCGCCGCCCTCGCTTTCGCCGACGATGGTCGCGGTCATGCGTCCCTCGCCGATGGAAACGGTTTTGCCCACCTTCAGCTTCGCGCCGGGGCGCACCAGCGACTCCCAGCGCTTGGGGCCGAGCTGCTTTAGAAGCAGAAGCTCGCACGCGCCGCCGCCCGCGCGCACGCCGTACAGACGCGCGGGAATCACGCGCGTTTCGTTGATGACCAGCGCGTCGCCGGGGTTCAGGTAGTCGATTACGTCATAGAAATGCTTGTGCTCGATCTCGCGCGTGGCGCGGTTGTACACGAGCAGGCGGGAATGGTCGCGCGGCTCGATGGGGGTCTGCGCGATCAGCTCTTCGGGAAGGTCGTACATGAAATCCGATGTTTTCATTGGTGTATCCTCTTATAGATCGAGTGAAATCTGGTCGGGCTGCACGGCGCGGGCGGGCGCGGCGTAGCCGAGATGCTGATACGCTGCGGGCGTGCACACGCGGCCGCGCGGTGTGCGCATGAGGAAGCCGAGCTGAAGCAGATACGGCTCGTACACGTCCTCGATGGTGGCCGCGTCCTCGCCGGTGGAAGCAGCCAGCGTGTCCAGTCCCACCGGGCCGCCGCCGAACTTCTTAATCATCGCGGTAAGCATGGCGCGGTCGGTGCGGTCGAGCCCCAGCCGGTCAACCTCGAGCATGTCAAGCCCCAGCTTGGCGACCTCCATGTTGATCACGCCGCCCGCCTTCACCTCGGCGAAATCGCGCACGCGGCGAATCAGGCGGTTGGCGATGCGGGGCGTACCGCGGGAGCGGCGGGCGATTTCCAGCGCGCCATCGTCCTCGCAGTGGATTTTGAGAATCTGCGCGCTGCGCTTCACGATGACCGCCAGCTCCTCCGGCGTGTAGAGCTCCAGCCGGAAGGAAATGCCGAAGCGGTCGCGCAGCGGGCTGGTGAGCATGCCGGCGCGGGTCGTGGCGCCGATCAGCGTGAACTTGGGAAGATCCAGACGGATGGAGCGCGCCGACGGCCCCTTGCCGATCATGATGTCCAGCGCGTAGTCCTCCATCGCGGGATAGAGAACCTCCTCAACCGTGTGGCTCAGGCGGTGGATTTCGTCGATGAACAGCACGTCGCCCGCGTTCAGGTTTGTGAGAATGGACGCGAGGTCGCCCGGACGCTCGATCGCCGGGCCGCTGGTCACGCGGATGTTGTGCCCCATTTCAGAGGCGATAATGCCCGCCAGCGTGGTCTTGCCCAGACCCGGCGGGCCGTACAGAAGAATATGATCCAGCGGCTCGCGGCGCGCGACGGCGGCCTGCATGTATACGCTCAGGCTGTCCTTCACCTTCTGCTGACCGAAGTACTCGGCCAGCGTCCTCGGGCGCAGGGAGCGCTCGGCGTCGTCCTCATCGGGTTTGAAGCCGGTGGAAATCAGTCGTTCCTCATCCATGATTTGTATGTCCTCCCGTCAGGATCGCTTCAGAATGGAAAGAATGCGCCCGCACTGCTTCACGTTCAGCGCGAGACAGCTCAGAATGTACACGACAGCGCCGGGCAGCGCCACGAGAATCAGCCAGCCGATGACCGGCAGTGTGCCACGCCAGACCGGCAGCAGGCGCGACATGCACAGCGACGCGACCAGCGCGAGCGCGGAGCTGAACGCGATTTTGGCCAGCTCCAGCACGAATTTCCGGTTGAACACGCGGCCGATGCGCTGCGTGATGCCGCGGGCGAGGAGAATGCAGCCGATCAGCGCCGCGACGGACGTGGCGAACGCAAGGCCGTTCACGCCCATAACGCCGCGCAGGATCAGGTTCAGAACGATGTTCAGCGCCATCGATATGCAGGCGATGATCATCGGCGTTTTCGTGTTTTCCATGGAATGGTACACGCGGTTCATCAGGTCGCGCATGCTGTAGAAGGGCACGCCTATGACGTAGAACAGGAACACCTGTCCGGTCAGGCGAACGCTTTCCTCGTCAAAGCGCCCGCGGCCATAGGCGAGGCGAATCACCTGCTCGGAGCACACGCCCGCGATGCACACGACGGGCAGGATGACAAAGGCGAGCAGCGCGATGCTCCTGCGCACCTGCGGAATCAGCGCGGAGACGTTCTTGTTCGCCGCCTGTTTGGACATTTTCGAAAACGAAATCGTCGTCAGCGGCACGACCAGCACGCCCGTCATGAACATGATCAGCTTGAACGCGTACGTCATCGACGATATGTCGCCGGCGTTCAGCGTCGAGGCGAGCATGCGGTCGATCATGTGGTTCAGCTCGTTGACGGCCATCGACAGAACCGACGGCACGGCGAGCGTCATCAGGCGGCGGAAATGCTTATCGTGCAGGTTGAACGTGGGATAATAGCGAAAGTCGTGCCGGAGCGCGGGCAGCAGAATAACGATTTGCAGAATGCCCGCCGCGAGAACGCCCCATGCCTGCGCGCGAATGCCGACGGTGCCGCTGAAGAGAACGGCGGCGGTGATCAGCGCAAAGCTGAGCGGAAGGCCGGTCAGCTGCGCGGCCAGATAGTGCTCCTGCGCGTTCAACACGGTGGAAAGCACGATGGCGGCGACGAAAAACACCAGCGCCGGGAACATGATGCGGCTGAGGGTTACGGTCAGATCGTGCGCTTCCTCGGAAAAGCCGGGGTAGACGATATGAACCAGCGGCCCGGCGAACAGCATCATAAACAGGCTGATCAGCAGCGAGAACGTGGCGAACAGGTTCAGCGTGTTGCTCGCGAAGCGATGCGCGCCCTCGGGCCCGAGCTCGTTTTCGCGGCGAATGTAGAGCGGAACCAGCGTGCTGGTGACGCAAGAGGAAAACAGAAGCACCGGCAGGTAAAACAGGCTGTAGGCGGAATTGTACGCGTCCGTAATGCAGTCGCGGCCGAAATAATAGGCCATGATCATTTCACGAATGAAACCGATGGCCTTCGACACAAAGATGACCAGCGTCACCGACAGCGTCGTTCGCATCAGATGATTGCTCTTCGAAGCCATTTCCGCACCTCTATATCAGACTGCGCCGTGCCGGGCAGAGATTCCTTTTCAGTATATCACAAAGAAGGCGGTTTCAATACCGGGAAACCGGCCTGCTTGCAGCATACGGAAATTATACCATAAAAAACCGTTTCATACAACAAACGCCGCTTTTCGTTTCCGTTACGACTCATTGCCCAGCAGGCGCAGAAATTCGCGCATGGGGCGGGTGACGAAGTGCGTGCGCTTATAAAAGAAGCGGATTTCGCGCTTCGTCGCTTCGCCGGGCAGGCGATAGAAGCACAGGCGCTCGTCCGGCGGCGCGTGGCACACCAGCGTGTCGCTGACGAAGGTGATGCCCATGCCGTAGGCGGCAAGGTTGTAGGCGGCGATCTGCTGATCGAGCAGCAGACGGATTTTCGGCTTGAAGCCCGCCAGCCGGCACAGCTCGTCCGCGCGGTCGCGGGTGTCGTTTCCTTCCTTTAATAGAAGAAAGTCCTCCTGCGAAAACAGCGCCAGCGGCACGCACTCGGCCTTTTCCAGCGCGTCCGCGTCGGAAATGACCGACGGGGGAAGCTGATAGCGCTTCGTGGCCTCGGCAATCGGCAGACGGCCGGGTACGGCCAGCAGCACGCGGTCGGTGAGGTAGGGGCGGCTTTCAAAGACCGCGGGGTCGAACAGCGAGTTGTCCGCCACAAGGTCGATGTCACCGTCTCGCAGCGCCTTCTTCAGCGCCGACGTGTGCATCTCCTGCACGTCGATTCCCACGTTCGGAAACAGCGCCGAAAACGCGGAGATCAGCGGGGGAAACACGTAGGACGTTTGCAGCGTCGTGCCGCCCAGCGACAGCGTGCCGGTCAGGCAGTTTTCGGTGTCGCTGACGTACTGGCGCAGATTTTCTTCCAGATCGAGCACCTGCGCTGCGGCGTGCACATAGGCGCGGCCGACGTCGGTCAGCGATATGGGCGTGGTGCTGCGGTCGAAGATCGGCGCGCCTAGCCGTTCCTCCGCCTTGCGAATCATCTGGCTGAGGGACGGCTGCGAAATAAACAGCGCCGCGGCCGCGCGGGAAAAGCTCTGGTGCCGGTAAACGGCGAGCACATAGCGCATCTCATGAAACATCGCATCACCTCATAGGCATATACCTATCATGTGGATTTACAAATTGGTATTTGAAAATATTATAGCACACAGGTATAATATTTGGCAACATGAAAAAGGGGCGATCGATATGGCTGGAAATCGCGTGGAAAAAGACCTTGTAGGCGCAAGAGTCGTGCCGGAGGATGCGTATTATGGCATTCATTCCCTGCGAGCGCAGGAAAATTTCCCGATCACGGGGCACAAGCTCCATCCGCAGATGATTGAAAGCCTTGCGCACGTGAAAAAGGCCTGCGCCGAGGCCAACCGTCAGGCGGGCGCGGTTCCGGAGACGGTCGCGCGGGCGATCGAGCAGGCGTGCGACGAGATTCTGGAAGGGCGCTTCCGCGATCAGTTTATCGTCGACCCCGTGCAGGGCGGCGCGGGCACGTCAACCAATATGAACGCGAACGAGGTTATCGCCAACCGCGCCATTGAAATTCTGGGCGGAACGAAGGGCGATTATACGCTCGTGAACCCGAACGACCACGTGAATCGCGGCCAGTCCACGAACGACGTGTATCCGTCCTGCGGGCGCATGACGGCGTATGTGCTGATGGGGAATCTTCTAAAGGCGCTGGACGGCCTGATTGCCGCGTTTCACAAAAAGGCAGAGGAATTCGACGGCGTGATCAAGATGGGGCGCACGCAGCTGCAGGATGCTGTGCCCATGCGCCTCGGACAGGAATTTCAGGCCTACGCGCGCGTGATGGAGCGTGAAAAGGGTCGTCTGCTTCGCGCGCGGGACGAAATGCTCGCGCTGAATCTGGGCGGAACCGCCATTGGCACGCGCCTGAACGCGCATCCCGTCTTCGTGGAGCGCGTCGTGCCCATCCTCGCGGAGCAGACCGGCATTCCCTTTGTGAAGTGCGAGGATCTGATCGACGGCACGCAGAACGCGGATGCGTATCCGGCGCTTTCCGGCGCGCTCAAGGGCGCGGGCATGAGTCTTTCCAAAATCTGCAACGATCTGCGGCTGACGTCCTCCGGCCCGCGCACGGGTCTGAGCGAAATCGTGCTTCCCGCGCGGCAGAACGGCTCGTCCATCATGCCCGGCAAGGTGAACCCGGTAATTCCGGAGGTCGTCACGCAGGTGGCGTTCCGCTTGGCCGGCTTCGACACCACGGTAAGCATGGCGGCGGAAGCAGGGCAGCTGGAGCTGAACGCCTTTGAACCCGTGATCTTCGACAGCCTGAATCAGGGCATCGAGCAGTTCACGCATGCCGTCGAAACGCTGACGGTCAACTGCGTGGAGGGCATCCTCGCAAACGAAGCGGCGTGCCGCGCCGAGGTGGAGCGCTCCATCGGCATCGTGACGGCGCTGTGCCCGACAATCGGCTATACCGCCGCGTGCCATCTGGCGCAGGAAGCGCTGAAAACCGGCACGCCGGTCAGGGAGCTCGTCGTTTCCAAGGGGCTTCTGACCGGCGAACAGGTGGAACAGGCGCTGGATCCCGTGCGGATGACGGGACGCTGATCAGCGCACCTCGGAATCGTAGGAACCGTCGTCGGCGTTCCCGGCCTCGCCGGTGAAGGAATAGCCGATCGCGTCCAGAACCTGCTTCAGGCGTTCGCTCTTTTCACGAATCTCCGAAAGGTTGTCGGCCTTGAGCGCCGCCTTCAGCTCGTGCAGCATCGGGTCGATGCGCTGCCTGTCCTCCTTTGACAGCTTTTTTGAAATCTGCGCTGCGTCAACCAACAGTTGTTCGCCGCGCATTTTTATTTCCGTTTCCTCGCGCTTCTTTTTGTCCGCTTCGGCGTAGCGCTCCGCGTCCTCGACAGCGCGGCGAATCTCCTCCTGCGAAAGGTTCCCGGATGCGGTGATGGTGATCTGCTGCGCGCGGCCGGTCGCCTGATCGCGGGCGGAGACGTTCACGATGCCGTTCGCGTCGATGGAGAACGTAACCTCGATCTGCGGCTGCGAGAAGCCGCGCTTGAGACCGTCCAGCATGAAGCGTCCCAGCGTTTTGTTCTCCGAGGCCAGCGGGCGCTCGCCCTGCAGCACGTGAATTTCCACCTTGGACTGGAACGGGGAAGTCGTGGTATAAATCTGGCTGCGCTGAATGGGCAGGGTCGTGTTGCGGGGGATGATGACGGAGAAGTTGTTGCCCACGGTTTCCACGCCCAGCGACAGCGGCGTAACGTCCAAGAGGAGCAGGCTCTTCACGTCTCCGGCCATCACGCCGCCCTGCAGCGCCGCGCCCATGGCGACGCATTCGTCCGGGTTCACGCCGCGGAAGGGCTCCTTGCCGGTGAACTTCCGCACCGCGTCCTGCACGGCCGGGATGCGCGTGGAGCCGCCGACCAGCAGAACCTTGTCCAGCTGGGAAGCGGACAGTCCCGCGTCGGCCAGCGCCTGACGCATCGGCTCAAGCGTGGCTTCCACGAGATGACTCGTCAGCTGATTGAACAGCGCGCGCGTGAGCGTCTTTTCCAGATGCACCGGCCCTTCCTTTCCGGCGGCGATGAAGGGCAGACTGACCGTCGTCTGCATGGCGCTGGAAAGCTCGATCTTGGCCTTTTCCGCCGCTTCGCGCACGCGCTGAAGCGCGGTCGCGTCCCGGCCGAGGTCGATGCGGGTGTCCTTTTTGAAGTCGGAAATCAGGTAATCGGCCACGCACTGGTCGAAATCGTCGCCGCCCAGATGGTTGTTGCCGGACGTGGCGACGACCTCCACCACGTCGGAATCGATGTCGAGAATGGACACGTCGAACGTGCCGCCGCCGAGGTCGTACACGAGAATCTTCTGCTTTTCGTGCCGGTCGATGCCGAACGCCAGCGCCGCCGCCGTCGGCTCGTTGACGATGCGCAGAACGTTCAGCCCCGCGATTGTGCCCGCGTCCTTCGTGGCCTGCCGCTGCGCGTCGCTGAAATAGGCGGGCACGGTGATCACCGCGTCCGTGACGGAGCCGCCGAGATAGCTTTCCGCGTCGGTTTTCAACTTTGAAAGAATCATGGCGCTGATTTCCTGCGGGGAATACTCGTGGCCGTCGATCTTCGCGCGGAAATCGCTGCCCATCTGGCGCTTGATGGACTGAATCGTGCGCCCGGCGTTGGCGGCGGCCTGCCGCTTGGCGGCTTCGCCCACGACGCGCTCGCCGGTTTTGGTAATCGCCACGACGGACGGCGTGGTGCGCGCGCCGTTGGCGTTGGGGATGATGACGGGTTCGCCGTTTTCGATGTACGCCATGCAGGAGTTTGTGGTTCCAAGGTCAATGCCGATCATATATCCCATAGAGAATTCCTCTGCTTTCCTGTTTTGCGGATAGTATAGCACAGAAAAACCGCGTTCGCAATCCATCCGCGCCGCGGCATAATAAAGTTACCATGTTCGCATTTTCGCCATAGATCGGCCTTCACAGAAGAAAACCGGCGCGTCGAGCCTCAAACGAAGCGCCGGCACGCCGGTTTGCAGAAGGTGGAAGCTTACAGCTCGCGGGTGACGATCACGTTCACGCCGGTGCCGCACACGTTTTCGAGCGCCACGTCGCCCACATGGACGGGTGCGTGCAGGGTCACGCCGTTCAGTGCGTCCATGGCCTTGAACAGCAGGCTCTTGTCGATGGCGCGCTCGGTGCGCACGGGGCAGCGGCGATAGGCCGCGCCGTCGATTTTGACGGTCGTCGTCAGCACGCGCGTCGGGTGGGTGCACTCGTTGCGCCCGTATTCCGCGCCGCGGGGGCACGAATTGCCGGTCACGGCATAATCGTTCGCTTCATCCACCTTCAGGTGGCAGCCTCTCGGGCAGACGATACAAATCAGTTCCTTCATTTGCAATCCGCCTCCTCGCAGGAAATGGTGATTTCGCCGGACGCCTTCTGAAGCAGCGCCGCGGGCAGCAGCAGGTGCTCCATTTCGCCGGGAGCCATGCGCTCGCGCTTATAGGAAGCCAGCGCCTGCCCGCCGCTCGTCACGTTGATCACGCTCGCGCCGAAGATGCGGCGCACGCGGAAGAACACGTCGGCGACCTTCTCCACGTTTTCGCGGCGAAGCTTCTGCGGCACGGTGTAGGACACGGCGTTTCCGTTGTGAAGCTCAATCGGCTCGCCCTGCGCGTCGCCGTTCAGCACGAACCTTGCGGCGGCCTTTCCGGCGCGCTCGCTCTCGGCGGATACGTAGTCGACCAGATCGTGCACGTGAACGACGTTGCCGCAGGCGAATACGCCGGGCATGGAGGTTTCCATGTTCTCGAACACGACGGGGCCGTTGGTGCGCGGATCGATTGCGATGCCCGCGGCGCGGGTCAGCTCGTTTTCGGGAATCAGGCCGACGGACAGAAGCAGCGTGTCGCAGTCAAAGTGCATTTCCGTTCCCGGGATGGGCGCGCGGCGCTCGTCCACCTGCGCGACGGTGACGCTGGACACGCGGCCGTTCGTCGCGGTGATGTCCGTGACGGTGTGGGAGAGGTAGAGCGGAATGTCGAAGTCGTGCAGGCATTGCACGATGTTGCGCGTCAGGCCGCCGGAATAGGGCATGACCTCGACGCACGCCAGCACCTTCGCGCCCTCCAGCGTCATGCGGCGCGCCATGATCAGGCCGATGTCGCCGCTTCCGAGAATGACGACGCGGCGGCCGCACATGTAGCCCTCAAGGTTCAGATAGCGCTGCGCCGTGCCGGCGGTAAACACGCCCGACGGGCGGTCGCCGGGAATGCCGATCGCGCCGCGCGTGCGCTCGCGGCAGCCCATCGCGAGCACAACGGACTTCGCGGCCAGCGTCTGGTAGCCGTGCTGCGCGCTTACGACGCGCACCGTTCGATCCGGGGCAATATCCAGCACCATCGCGTCGGTCAGCACCGAAACGGCGGTGTTTTTGAGCATTTCAATGAAGCGGCGCGCGTATTCGGGGCCGCTCAGCTCTTCCTTGAAGCGGTGCAGGCCGAAGCCGTTGTGGATGCACTGGTTCAGAATGCCGCCAAGCTCCCTGTCGCGCTCGACGATGAGTATGTTTTTCAATCCGTTCTCGGAGGCGCTCACGGCCGCGGCCAGACCGGCGGGGCCGCCGCCGATGACAATCAGATCATACGTCATACCCGTTTCGCCTCCTCCTTGGTTTCGCAGGCCAGAATCCAGCTTCCGGCGCGATCCTTCAGAATCTCGGTAGGATCCAGCTTCCGCTCGCGCGCGAGGATTTCCAGCACGCGCGGCCCGCAGAAGCCGCCCTGGCAGCGTCCCATGCCGGAACCGGCGCGGCGCTTCACGCCGTCCAGCGAGCAGGGTGGGATGGGGGAATGAATCGCGTCCACGATTTCGCCCTCAGTGATCGTTTCGCAGCGGCAGATCACGCGGCCATAGAGGGGATTGCGGCGCACCGCCTCGCGCTTCTCGTCTTCGCTGAGGGATTTGAAGCGGACGCATTTGCGCGTGGTGACGGGATTCGCCTTCGGGGTCAGCGCAAGCCCGTTTTCGGAAAGCAGCTTCACCGCTTCCTCGCCGATGGCGGGCGCGCTGGAAAGGCCGGGGGACTTGATGCCCGCCAGATCGAGGAAATTCTCGGCGGCCATGCCGATGACGAAATCCTTCTGGTCGGAGTTCGCGCGCATACCGGCGAAATTGCGAATGGCGCTGCGGTAGTCGATGGAAGGAACCGAACGCGCGGCGGCCTTTTTGACATACGCGAGCCCCTCCGCCGTGGTGTTCACGCGGTGGCCGTCCTCGCAGGCGACGGCGTCCGGGCCGACGATCAGGTTGCCGTGCACGGTGGGGGAGACGAGCACGCCCTTGCCCAGCGCGGAGGGGCACTGGAACAGCACGCGGCGCGCGCGGACGCTTTCGCACTTGTCCATCAGATAGTAGTCGCCGCGCACAGGGTAGATGGTGAACGCCTTCGGCGCGACCATTTCGTGCATGACGGCGCTGTCAACGCCCGCGCAGTTTACCACATAGCGCGCGTCGACGGTCTGATCGCCCGCGGTAATGCGGTAGCCGCCGGGAATGCGGGCAATCGCGGTCACGCCCGCGTTCAAGCGCACCTCGACGCTGTTCTGTACGGCGACCTCCGCCATGGCGATGGCGTATTCCCAGGGATTGACAATGCCCGCGGACGGCGCGTACAGCGCGCCCACGACCTCGTTCGAAACATAGGGCTCCATGGCGCGCACCTCGTCGCCGGTCAGGATCCGCTGGCCGGGCACGCCGTTCGCTTCGCCGCGCGCGTACAGCTCCCGCACGGTGGCCATTTCCTCCTCGGAAAACGCGAGGACGAGCGAGCCGTTGTTCAGATACGGCACGTCCAATTGGGCGCACAGCGCCTGCGCCATTTCACAGCCGCGCACGTTCAGCCGCGCCATCTTCGTGCCGGGCTCGGGGTCGTACCCCGCGTGGATAATGGCGCTGTTGGCGCGGGTCGCGCCCAGAGCCACGTCGTTTTCCCTTTCCAGAACGACGACGTTCAGCTGATACATGGACAGTGAGAACGCCGTCGCGGCGCCGATTATGCCGCAGCCGATCACGGCGACGTCATACATTGCAAATCCCCTCCAAACCTCTGTAAATCGACGGACAAAAAAAGAGTACAAGAAACACAACCTGACGGCTGCGTCCTCATACTCTCTAAATCTCCGTATTCGGTCCAAGCTGACAACTGCAATTATAGCATTTGATTGTTAAGAATGTGACGAAAAATGGCTTAAGAATTCTGCGCTCGAGCAGGAAATTGCCTTCGCGCCGGCGTGGAGCGCGTTTTCCGCGTCCTCCCGGTCGCGAATCAGGCCGCCCGCGATCACCGGCAGCGCGAGTCCCTGCGCCAGCCCGCGAATCACCTTCGGCATAGCGCCGGGAATGACCTCGATCAGGTCGGGCTGGTTGGCCTTTACCTGCTTTTCGATGTTGGTCAGCGCCATGGAATCCAGCAGGAAAAAGCGCTGAATGGCGATCAATCCCACTTCGCGGGCGCGCTTGAGCAGTACGCCCTTTGTGGAGATGATTCCGGCGGCCGCCGTGCGCAGACGGATATAGTCGACCGCGGGCTCGCGCGCGGCCAGCCCGTCGACCAGATCGATGTGCACGACGGGCGTTTTCCCGGCCTCGTCGATGCGCGCGACGATCTCCGGAATGTTGGCCACGTTTCCATACAGCACGAATACAACCCGGCAGTCCGCGTCCAGTGAGTGGCGCAGGCTCTCCTCGTTTTTCGCCGCCGCGATGACCGGGCACGCGTCTAAAAGCTCATAAAACCGTGTGCGTTCCAAAAAGGTTCCTCCCTTGTCAGCCGCCGTAGCGCGCCCAGACGGTATCCCGTGCGTAGTTGCCGCGCGTGACGGAAAGCCGCTCGCGGTTGGCCGGCCCCTCGAAATGATAGCACCAGTACCAGCCCGCGTCATACGCGCCCTTGGCCGTGTTTTCAACGCCGCGCAGATAGCGCAGTACCATCGGGTAGTAGGTTTCCAGCTCGTATTTCAAAAACCACAGCTGCCCTTCGATCGTCTCATAGTCGTAATTCCGGTTCTGGCAGAAGTTCTTGAGCCGCGTAAAGCGCAGGTAGAACCACTGGCAGATGCCGAAGCTCCGTCCGCCGTCGCCGAGCGCGCCGGTTCGGTAGCCGCTTTCAAACTTGATGTTGGCCAGCGCGCCGCAGGCCGCCGCGGGCGAGAGCTTCATTTCCTTTGTGAGGAAGGTGTAAATGGTCTTTTCGTTGGAATAGCGGCCGTCCTTCAGATAGGCGTAGGGATCGACGTACTTTTCAAGGCTTCCCAGCGCGCAATAGCCCACGCGCTCGCCCTTCTTCACGCGCGCCCAGTCCCCGCAGGTGGCGACCACGGTAACGAGCGCGCCCTTTTTCAGCGTGCCCAGCGATTTGGCCTTCGTGCTCGCGGAGGCGTAGACGCGCAGGGAAGAGGAGGTCACCTTCGCTTCGTATTCCACATAGACGATCTCGGGCTTTTCTTCCTTTGCCGGTTCCTCGGCCGCGTAAAGCGACAGATTGTTTTTATGTACGTAGCCGACCTTGCCGCCGCGCTCGATCATCGCGCACGCGCCCGTGACCTTGAGCACGTATACCTCCGTCCCGGCGGCTACGCTGACATAGCTCGATTTTGTGGAGGCCTTGGAATAAACCTTGCTTTCGCGAACGAGCGTCGCCCGGCGGGCAATGTCGCTCACCCTTCCCAGATCCGAGACCCGTGCAAAGCCGGTGCGGCTCTTGTATTGAATCTTCGCTACGCCGTCCCTGTAGGCGAGCACGGTCACGACGGTGTTTTTCCTGAGCGAGCCGGCGGGGGTTTTGAGCTTCGCGTCCGAGTAGATTGTCGCCGCGCCTTTTTTGACGTAGGCGGAAAATTCGCCGTCCGCCCACGCGGGCAGCGACGCGCACAGCAGCATAAGCGCGCAGAACAGGCTCAACAGCTTTCGCATGAAGTCAGACTTCCTTTCTGTAGTTCGGGGAGACGGGCGGTTCAGGCGTTCAGACCGAAGACGCGAAGGCCGTTTTCGAAGGTGGCTTCCGCGGCGGCTTCCTCGTCGATCTCGCGCAGCTCGGCCAGCTTCCGGCACACGTAGGCGATGTAGGCGGGCTCGTTGCGCTGTCCGCGCAGCGGAACCGGCGCCATATAGGGGCAGTCCGTTTCGATCAGCAGCCGGTCGAGCGGCGCTTTTTCGGCGACCTCCCACAGCTTCGGCGCGTTTTTAAACGTGAGCGCGCCGGAGAAGGAGATGTACAGCCCAAGGTTCAGATAGGTCTTCGCGCTTTCCCAGCTGCCGGTGTAGCAGTGCATGACGCCGCGCGGCATGCGTCCGGCGCGCGCGCGGGCCAGCAGGATGTCCGTCGTGTCGCCGTGCGCCTCGCGAATGTGCAGAATTACGGGCTTGTCGAGCTCGTAGGCCAGATCGAGCTGCCGGTCGAATACCTCCTTCTGTACGCTGCGGGGGGAGAGGTCGTAATGGTAGTCCAGACCGATTTCGCCCAGCGCGACCACCTTGTCCATGGCCATCCATTCGCGGATCAGCCGGGGATGCGCGTCCGTCCACAGCGACGCGTCGTGCGGATGTACGCCCGCGGCGGCGTAGAGAAAGTCGTTTTCGCGCGCGAGCGCAAACGCGTCGGAAGGACTCCGCGCGCCGTCGCCCACGACTACGGCGCGGCGAATGCCGGCCTCGCGCATGCGGGCGATGACTTCAGCGCGGTCGCTCTGAAATCGCTCGTCGTTGATGTGGCAATGCGTGTCAAACAGCTTCAGCATGGTTTCGTCTCCTGTCAGTTTCCGTATTTCGGCCAGTATACGTCGCGGGCGCGAATACCGCGCGTATCGGACTTCGAGGCCTTGTTGGAGGGGCGTTCGTAGTAGTAGCAGAAATAGTAGCCCGCGTCATACGCGTCCTGCGCGGTGTTGCCCATGACCTTGAGCGCCTTGTGGTATACGGTGTTTCGGCTGTCGAGGTCGTACTTCAGATAGTTCAGCTGACCTTCCAGCGACATGGGATCGTAGGAGCGGCTTTCGCACCAGCTTTTAATCGCCGCAAAGCGCGACTGGCTCCACTGGCAGATGCCGCTGTAGCCCGCGGAGGAAACGGAAGCCGGGTTGAAACGGGATTCGGCGTAGATATTCGCCATGATGCCGCAGGCGACCGCGGTGGTGTAGTTCATGCGCTTCGTGATGAACGCGAACACCTTCTGTTCGTTTGAAAGCGAATCGTCGCTGAAGATCGCGTCGGTCGACGCGGGCGAGGCCGTCGCTGTCGGCTTGGCTGTCGGCTTGGCTGTGGGCGCAGCCGTTGGCTTCGCGGTGGGCGCGGCCGTCGGCGCGGGGGAGGGAGTTGCGGTGGGAACGGGCGTTTCAACCGACTTTTTCAGACCGCTTTTCAGGCAGTAGCCGTAATTCCCGTTCAGGCTGATGCGCGCCCATGTCTTGTCGTATGCGTGAACGGTCACGCTTCGTCCGCCTTTCAGCGTGCCCAGCAGTTTGGAGCCGGTTGACGCGGAGGCGTATACCTTCAGCGTCTTTGCGCTGACGACGGCGGGGAATTCTTCATATGTAATAGACTGCGTTGCGGTGGGCGTGGGAGCTGCTTTCTTCGCAAGCGCGCTCTTTGCGCAGTAGCCGTAACGGGAGCCGAGACGCACGTATGCCCACGACGCGCTGTAGCTCTGCACCTCGACCGTCGTGCCCTTCTTCATCGAGCCGAGGTATTTGCTGCCCGCGGAGGGCTTCTCATAGACCTTCACGCTGCCGGCCTTTACGACGGCCTCGAAATCGGCGTCAGTAAAGGTTTCCTGCGCCGGAGCGTCCGAATCCAGGCGAACGTACTTCGCCCACATGTAGCCGATGTTTCCGTTCTTCTCGACCATCGCCTTTGAGCCGTTTACCGCGACAAGGTTCAGCTGGAAGCCCTTTTTCACGGCGACGGACTTGCCCTTTCCGCTGGGGGAAAGATACACGCGCGTGTTCGCCGTCACGGAAGCGGGCTTTTTTACGTCGTCGATCAGCGCAAGCGAGCCGGTCGCGCAGTAGCCGGTCTTTCCGTTCAGCTGCACCCGCGCGGTATTGCCGGATACGGCGGCCACGGTGAGCACGGTATATTTTTTCACGCTGCCGTAAAACGTCGTCTGCGCTGCGTCGCGGTACACGCGAACGCTGTTCGCGGTAACGATGGCCTTCTGCGTTTCGGCGAAGGCCGACGGAAGCCCGCCCAGCGCGGCGGAAACGATCAGAACACAGGCCAGAAGCCTTCGGAATTTCGAGGTCAGGCGATTCATGCGAACCCTCCCTTACCAGTATTATTACAAAATGACATAAATATGCGTATATAGTATATCAAAACAATTACGGCATGTCAAGAACCTTCTGCTCAAATGAAAAACGGCGGCTTTCTCTTGCCAAAAACGGCGTTTTGAAGTATCATATAGGCAGGAAATCATGGGACGGGGGAACGGTTTATGAGGGAACAGCCAAGGTTGACCGATATGATCAAGAACACCATGTTCGACGGCTTTCTGCTGGTGCGCGCGGCGCAGCAGCGAACCTCGTCCAATGGCGGAAAGTATCTGGATATGACGCTGACCGATATCTCCGGCGACGTAAACGCCAAGATGTGGGACGGAACGGCCGTGCCGCCGCCCGCGTCGTCGGTCATCCGCGTGCGGGGCATGATGCAGGAATACAACGGCCACGCCCAGCTGCGCGTGGACAAGATGCGCCTTTCCACGCCGGAGGACAACGTGGAAATGGATAAGCTGATTCCCTGCGCGCCGCGCCCGGCGGACGATATGCTGGAGGAAATTCTGAACCGCGTGGACGCGATGCGCAGCTATGAGCTGAAGCAGCTTGTGCTCAGGCGGCTGGAGGACTGCGGCGACCGGCTGAACTACATGCCCGCGGCGCTCAAGCTGCATCACGCCGAGCGGAGCGGTCTGTTGCACCACACCTCCACGATGCTGCGCGGCGCGGACATGCTGTGCGAGCTGTATCCGTTCCTCGACGCTGATCTGCTTGCGGCGGGCGTGATTTTGCACGATCTGTGCAAGATCGAGGAAATGAAGAGCGACGAGCTGGGTCTGGTGAGCGATTACACCACCGAGGGCAACCTGCTGGGACATCTGGTGCTGGGCGTGAGCAAGCTGGATCGCTGCGGCCGGGAAATGGGCGTGAACGAGGAACTGCTCATCATGCTGGAGCACATGATCCTTTCGCATCACGATCTTCCGGAATACGGCTCCCCGAAGCCGCCGATGTTCCCGGAGGCCGAGGCGCTGCACACGCTGGATCTTCTGGACGCGCGCATGTTCGAGATGCGGACGGAGCTGGCGCGCGTGAACCCCGGCTCGTTTACGGAGCGCATCTGGTCGCTGGAACGCAAGCTGTATAGAAGGAAGGAACGGAAGGAAGGCGAGAATGAATGAAGACAAACGGGTATGGTCGGGCGCTTCCGCCCATCCTGAGAGCGGGCGAGACGGCGGAGAGCTGGCCGGAGCGCCGCGCGGAGCTTATGACGCTTCTGCGCGAGCAGGTTTACGGCTTTTCCCCGGAGGAAACGCCGGTGGTTACGGTGGAGAGCGAAGAGGAAAAGCCGTGCTTCGCCGGAAAGGCGAATCTTGGCAGGGTTGTTCTGCGGGTGCAATTCGGAGAGAAGTCGTTTTTCTTCCCGGTGCGCTACGCGTTTCCGAAGGCAAAGCGGCCCGCGCCGGTGTTCGTCGTTCTGAATTTCCGACCGGATGTACCTGATTTGTACCTGCCCGCGGAGGAAATTCTCGACGGCGGCTTCGGCTTTGCACAGATCTGCTATACGGACGTCGTGAACGACCGGTATCATGGCGATTTCTCGGACGGTCTGGGGAAGGCGTACTATGAAGGCCGCGCCCGCAGACCCGACGAGTGGGGCAAGATCGGCATGTGGGCATATGCCGCGTCCCGCGCGATCGACTGGCTGTATACCCGCGAGGAAGCGGACAGGGCGCACATCATGGTGATCGGCCATTCCCGTCTGGGCAAGACGGCGCTGTATGCGGGCATGTCGGACGAGCGAATCTGGGCGACGTTTGTGAACGATTCCGGCGCGGGCGGCGCATCCATCGCGCGGCACAAGGAGACCGGCGAGACGATTCACGACATCGCGAAAAACGGCCTGTGGGACTGGTTCGCGGATAATTACCGCCGGTGGGAGAACCGCGAGGCGGAAATGCCGTTTGACATGCATTTCGCCGTGGCGATGATCGCGCCGCGGCTGGTGTGCGTCGGCAGCGCGGAGGAGGACGCGTGGGCGGAGCCGGAGGGCGAATGCCTGTCCTGCCGCGCGGCGAGCGAGGTATGGGAGCTGCTCGGCCGCCGCGGGCTGGAAATGCCCGATCGCGCCGCCGTTTCCGGCGAGAGCTTTTTGACCGGAAGCGTCGGCTACCAAATGCGCAGCGGCACGCATTTCCTCAGCCGCACGGACTGGCAGAAATACATGGAATTCGCAAGGATTCATATAAATGAAGAAACGTAACGAACGAAAATGGAGGACGCGCGCATGAAAACACTGGTGGTGGCGGAAAAGCCGTCCGTCGGGCGGGATATTGCGCGCGTTCTCGGCGTGACCGGCCGGGGAACCGGCTGCCTGACGGGGAAGGACTACACCGTCACGTGGGCGGTTGGACACCTGGTTTCCCTGAAGGAGCCGGGCGAGGTCGACGAGCGATACCGGAAATGGTCGATGGCGTGCCTGCCGATGCTGCCGGAGAAAATCCCTTTGAAGGTGCTTCCGGCGACGAAGGATCAGTTCGAGGTCGTCAAAAAGCTGATGAACGACGCGGAGACGGAGAAAATCGTGTGCGCGACGGACTCCGGACGCGAGGGCGAGCTGATTTTCCGCTACATTTATGAAATGGCGGGCTGCAAAAAGCCGGTGATGCGGCTATGGATTTCCTCCATGACCGACGCGGCCATTCGCGCAGGATTCGCGACGATGAAGCCGGGTTCGGAATATAACGCACTGTATCTGTCCGCGCGCTGCCGCTCGGAGGCCGACTGGCTGGTCGGCATGAACGCGTCGCGCGCGTTTTCGCTCAAATACAACGCGCACCTGTCCATCGGCCGCGTGCAGACGCCCACGCTGGCGCTGATCGTGAAGCGCGACCGCGAGATCGAGACCTTTGTGCCGGACGATTACTGGGAGCTGACGGCGGACTTCGGCGATTACAAGGGTGTGTGGATCGATCCGGAGAAGAAGGACACGCACATTCCCTCCAGGGAACAGGCTGAAGCGCTGAAGAAGAAGGTAAGCGGAAAGACGGGTGTGGTGACGGAATGCACGCGCGAGGAAAAGCGCACGCCGCCGGAGCGCCTGTACGACCTGACGACCTTGCAGCGCGAGGCCAACCGCAAATACGGCTATTCGGCGGACAAGACGCTGAAGCTCGCGCAGTCCCTGTATGAGACGCACAAGCTGCTCACCTATCCGCGCACGGACAGCCGCTACCTGCCGAACGACATGGTTCCGAAGATTGCCCGGACGATGCAGCTGCTGCCGGAGCCATACGCGTCGTTCGTGAAGGCCGTCGCGCCGATAAAGAAGGCCGAGCGAATCTACGACGACACGAAGATTTCCGATCACCACGCCATCGTGCCTACCGACCGCGCGGCGAAGCTGGACGGACTCACGGCGGACGAACGGAACATCTATGATATGGTCGCGCGCAGGCTGGTCGCGGCGCACTACCCCGACCAGCGCGCAATGGCCACGCGCATCCTCACCGACGTGGAGGGCGAGCGGTTCAAGACCAACGGCAGCGTGACGATCGAAGAGGGCTGGCGCGCGCTCTACCGGGATGAAAAGAAGGACGCGAAGGCCGACGCGAAGGAGCTGCCGCCGCTTCAGCCGGGCGACACGCGCGAGGTCGTGAAAACGAGCGTCAAGGCGAGCAAGACCAAGCCGCCGCTGCCGTACACGGACGACACGCTGCTCAAATCGATGGAGGACGCGGGCAAGACCATCGAAGATGAGGAGCTTCGCGAGAAGATGAAGGACGCCGGTCTCGGAACGCCCGCGACGCGCGCCGCGATTCTGACGCGCCTGATCGACGTGGGCTATGCCGAGCGAAAGGGCAAAACGCTGCGCTCCACCGAGAAGGGGCGCACGCTCGTGAAGGTTGCGCCCGGGGAAATGACCAGCGCGGTCACGACGGGCAAGTGGGAACGCGCGCTTTCCAAAATGGCGCGGCTGACGGGTGAGGAAGAAATGAACACCCGGGAAGCGCGCTTCATGGACAGCATACGCCGGTTCAGCACGTATCTGGTGGACTTCGCCGTTCACAAAGCGCCCGGTGCGCGGTTTCCGGAAGAAGCGAGGCCGGCGGCGAAAAAGACGACGCCTCAAAGGAGCAGTGGAAAGAAGACATGACGGACGAAATGAGAACGATCATTCGCGAAAGCGCCGCGAGAATTACTGAGACCTGCGGGGGAGAGGAGCTGTTCCACGCCCGCGGCTGCGCGCTGCCGGAGCGCGCGGAGGTGGTGGACATCACCGAGAAGCTGCGCGCGCTGCTGTTTCCCGGCTTTTTCGGCGATGTATCCACGGCGCGCAGCGAGTACGCCGCGGGCTACGCGCTCACCGGCGTCTGCGCCCGGCTGCGCGTGCAGCTGGAAGCGGCGTTCTGCTACGCTGGAAACGGCGAGATCGACGTGGAGGAAAAGGCCGAAAGCGTGCTGAAGGTATTTATCTCGTCGCTTCCGCAGGTGCAGAAGCTGCTTCTGTGCGACGTGGAGGCTGCGTTTGACGGCGACCCGGCGGCGAAATCGCGCACGGGCGTGGTGTTTTCCTACCCGGGCCTGCACGCGATTACCGTATACCGTCTGGCGCACATTCTATATAAGGAAGAAGTTCCGTTCATTCCGCGCATCATGACGGAGTACGCGCACAGTCTGACCAGCATCGACATCAACGCCGGCGCGGAAATCGGCCGCTATTTCTTCATTGATCACGGCACGGGCGTGGTCATCGGCGAAACGGCGGTCATCGGCGACTTTGTGAAGCTGTATCAGGGCGTGACGCTCGGCGCGCTTTCCACGCGGCTCGGGCAGAAGCTGGCCGGCGTGAAGCGCCATCCTACGCTGGGCAACCGCGTGACCGTGTATTCGGGCGCGTCGGTACTGGGCGGCGAAACCGTCATCGGCGACGATTGCGTCATCGGCGGCAACGCCTTCGTCACGTCGTCCGTGCCGCCGCACACGCGCGTAAGCATGAAAAGTCCGGAGCTTACCTTCCGGGAGATGAATCGAACGGTTTGGGAAAAGGCATAGGAGGGAAAAACAATGGCGTCGAAGGTGTACTTTACAAACATGCGCGTAAGGGGCGACGAAAACCTCACGGAGAAGCTCAAGAGACTGGTGAAGAAGGCGGGCATTGAACAGATCGATTTCAGGGACAGGTTCGTTGCGATCAAGATGCACTTCGGGGAGAAGGGCAACCTCGCCTACCTGCGCCCGAACTACGCGAAGGCCATCGTGGACGTCGTGAAGAAGCTGGGCGGCAAGCCGTTTGTGACCGACTGCTCCACACTGTATGTCGGCGCGCGCAAGAACGCGCTGGATCATCTGGAAATCGCCTATGAGCACGGCTTCAATCCGTTCAGCCTCGGCTGTCATGTGCTGATCGGCGACGGCCTGAAGGGCACGGACGAGGTCGCCGTGCCGATTCCCGGCGAATACGTCAAAAACGCGCTGATCGGCCGGGAAATCGTCGACGCGGACATCGTGATTTCGCTGACGCACTTCAAGGGGCACGAGGGCACAGGCTTCGGCGGCGCGCTGAAGAACCTGGGCATGGGCTGCGGCTCGAGCGCCGGCAAGGCCGAGATGCACGAAACTGAGAAGCCCGCCGTGAACGGAGCCGCCTGCGTGGGCTGCGGCGTGTGCGCGCGCAACTGCGCGCATGACGCGATTCACGTGGAGGAAAAGAAGGCCGTCATTGATTACGCGCGGTGCAAGGGCTGCGGCCGCTGCATCGGCGTGTGCCCGACGAAGGCGATGCGCCCGGGACAGGAGAAGGGCTGCGAGATGCTCTCGCGCAGGGTCGCCGAATACGCCTACGCGGTCGTGAAGGACAAGCCGAGCTTCCACATCTCTCTGGCCATCGACATTTCTCCGTTCTGCGACTGCTACGGCAGCAACGACGCGCCCATCCTGCCGGATGTCGGTATGTTCGCTTCCTTCGATCCGGTCGCTATCGATCAGGCGTGCGCCGATCTGTGCAACCGCGAGAAGCCGTTTGCCGACAGCCTGCTTGGCGAAAAGCGCCCCGTTCCCGGCGTGGATTTCTTCCACGCGCTGCACCCGGATACCAACTGGGAGGCCGGAATCGAGCAGGCGGAGAAGATCGGACTGGGCTCCAAGGCCTATGAGTTGATGGAAATGGCCTAAAATCCAGCACATTTTGCGGCACATAGGCGAAAATTTTGCATATATGCCGGAAATGCATTGACAGATGCGCGGCTGTCTGTTAAAATATATGACAGTAGAAGCGGCAACGCCGCGCTCTATAATCAGAAACGAGGGGATAGACGAATGAAAACCTACCAGATCAAAATGTCCCGTTCCCGCTGGTTCAGCCTGCTGCTGGCCGTTCTGATGATCGTCATGATCGTCGAACTGTGCACGCCGTACTTTACCTATGGCAAGCAGACGCTCTCCTTCGTTCCGCCGGAGGGTGGCAACGAGAAGATCCTGAACGGCACCTGGAAGCTGAGCGGCTCCGACGAGACGCAGGACGGCTACAAGGAAATCGTGATCAACAGCGGCAAAATGACCGTGAAGACCACCAATATCATTCGTGTAAACCAGCTCACCGCCGATGAGGCCGTGAAGACCGCCAAGGCGGACTATGAGAAGATCGCCGCGAACGTGAAGGCCGCGGATATCGCCGTCCAGAAGGCGGAAGCGCTGGAGCTGGAAGGCGAGAAGGTCTTCAATATGATCGCGAAGAAGCTCGGCTTCGGCGAGACTGCCGACGAGATCGAGAAGGCTGAAGAGCAGGCGGCCGCCGCTGCCAGCGCCACGCCCGTGGAAGGCGAGGCCGCGGTCGAGGAAAAGCCCGTCGAGGAGAAGCCCTCTGACGAGAAGCCGAAGCAGATGACCGACGCCGAAACCAGCCTGAAGAAGATGATCAAGGCTGTAAAGGACGCGAAGGATAACCTCGCCAAGGCGCAGGAAGCCCTCGTAATCGCGCAGGAAGCCGTCACCGCCGCCCGCAATGGCGCTGTGAAGACCTACGAAGCCGACGCGTCCTATGCGTGGATCACCGAGACCGAGGAAGCCTACAACAACGCCGTTGACGAGGCGTTCAAGGCCGACTACATCTCCGGCAACACCGACCGCGTGCGCTCCGAGCTGATCGCCGCCGCCGAGTCGAAGGAGCTGGATGCGCTCAAGAAGACCAAGAAGGCCGAGCTCAAGGCCGAAGGCATCACCGATTCCAAGGCAGTTGACAAGGCTCTGAACGAGGTTACCGTCAGCGCCGAGAAGAAGAACGAAATCGCTTCCTCCATCACCGACGACGCGGTTGCCGCCGAAGTTGAGAAGCAGTATGCCGACTACATCGCCAACATGCTCGGCGAGAAGAAGGACGGCGCGCTGAATGCCAAGCTGAACGCCAACAAGGCGCTGGCTGCCGAGGGCGCGAAGGCCGCCGCCGAGGCCATGGATAAGGCCGAAGCCGCCGCCAAGGAAGGCGAAAAGACCTATCAGAAGAAGGCCGAGAAGGCTGCCTCTGATTCCGAAAAGGAACTGGCCAAGCTGCAGAAGACCGCGCTTGAGCTGCTCCCCGAGACCGTGTTCGAAGAGCTCGCCAACGACTATCAGGCCGCCGAGGTTGCCGCGCTGCAGTATGAAGCGTACGACAACACCTCCTCCGAGAAGGCCATGATGGAAACCGAAGGCAAGGCCAAGTACAACGAGAAGAAGAGCACCCTGTCTCTCACCTTCGCCAACGGCCAGAAGATCGACACCAACTTCGGCGCCAGCTTCGGCTACAACGAGATCAAGCATCTCTCCATCCTGGGCTACGTCGGCTTCCCCTACGAGGTTGAGGACTTCAGCGAGGAAATGACCTACCGCATCGAGAACTTCTACATCAACGATGTGGTGCTGATCCCGATCATCCTGCTGGTTCTGTGCATCATCGGTATCGTGATGTGCGCACTGAAGAAGGACAAGCTCTCCGCCGGCATCGTGCCCGCCATCCTGGGCGTCGTGGGCGTGATCGGCTACCTGACCAGCGACTTCCTCAAGCTGGGCGACAAGTACACTGTGCACATCATCCTGTTCGCTGTGATCTTCGCGGTGGCCGTGCTGCACATCGTCCTTTCCGCCAAGAAAGCGAAGAAGGCTTGATTCGATCAAGCGTAATCGGATGTAGAGTCTGATTAGAAAAGAGTCCCCGTGCGACTTCGGTTGCATGGGGATTCTATTTCGGAAAACAGAACTTTGCACGTATTATTCCTTCTGAATGCAGTTATATATACGCTCCATGTGGCGGTGGTCACGTGGAGTTTTTTATATGTACAAATTTGTACGTTAAGTTTTGAAAATTGTGTTGCACATGGGATTCTCGTGCATCTTGTTAAGGGAGATCCTTGCCGCGCGAATTTCCACGAAAAAATTAAAATGGTAGAAGCAAAGTGTAAAGTGTGATATGATGATACGTGAAAGGAAATGGGAGTGGCGGGAGGTGAGCGCGGCGTGGTCATGATCCCGACGGCGATCAGCCGGATGGAGCGCGGAGAGGATAGGGAGTTCCTGCTGGAGTTGATTAACGAGAACGGCAACCTGATGTATGCAATGGCGTTTCAGATCCTGGGGAATGAGCCGGTGGCGAACGACATGGTGTCGGAAGCCTGCATGGCTCTGATGAAGAAGACGGTGTATCTTCGGACGATTGCGGAGGAAAAGCAAAGGCTGTATATCCTTGCGATCGTGAAAAACAACTGCCTGATGTATCTGCGGAAGCACTCGCGGGAGCGGCTGTTTTATGACGGGCATGAGCTGGAAACGAGTCTGGCTTCGGAGGATGCGGTGGACGACGCGCTGATTGCCGACGCGGATTCACAGATGCTGAGGGAAGCGCTTCGGAAGGTGGACGGACGGACGCGCGATCTGCTTTCGATGAAGTACTTCGAAATGCGTTCGGATTCGGAGATTGCCGAAAAGCTGGGTATCGGGAAGAACAGCGTGCGGCAGTATCTGACGGTGGCGCGGCGAAAGCTGAAGGAAGAGCTGATAAAGGGTGGATGGTATGGATGAGGAATACAGGACGGCTGAGGGAAGCGCTTCGGAAGGTGGACGGACGGACGCGCGATCTGCTTTCGATGAAGTACTTCGAAATGCGTTCGGATTCGGAGATTGCCGAGAAGCTGGGTATAGGGAAGAACAGCGTGCGGCGGTATTTGACGGTGGCGAAGCGAAAGCGGAAGGAAGAGCTGATAAGGGGTGGATGGTATGGATGAGGAATACAGGACGGCTGAGGGAAGCGCTTCGGAAGGTGGAGGGACGCGCGAGCTGCTTTCGATGAAGTACTTCGAAATGCGTCCGGATTCGGAGATTGCTGAGAAGTTGGGGATAGGGAAGAACAGCGTGCGGCAGTATCTGACGGTGGCGAAGCGAAAGCGGAAGGAAGAGCTGATAAGGGGTGGATGGTATGGATGAGGAGTTCATGACGGCTGAGGAAATCCGGCAGGAAATTGCCAAACTGAAGCTGCGCCTTGCCTTTCAGCAGGACTTTGAGGACGAGGTGGGAACGCTGCGCGGAAACGCGTTCCCAGCGCGCGTAAAACGGCTGTGCGACGGCCTGAAGACAAGGACGGAACCGAGCACACCCCCGCGCAGAAGAACCGCGTGGCACATCCCCAAGGGCGGGAGAATCGTGGCTGCCGTGTTGATCGTGCTGATGGTCGGCGCGGGCTCGGCCGCCGCGGCGCTCCAAATGGCCAGCGTCGGCCTTCTGGGACTGAGCGCGCAAAGCTATCCGGATCATACCTCCTACAGCCTGACGTATACCGGAAAGACCATCGAGGTGCCCGAATCATGGGAAGGAAGCTTCTACCCAGCGTATATACCGGAGGGGTTCGTGTACAGGAATTCGGCGACCAGCGAAGTCATTTATGCGGATGCGAGCAAGCGGGCATTGTCTTTTTCGGAGAATGGCGTTGGCAGCTCTGTGGACTATGACACGGAGAACGCGAAAATCACCGCCGTGGAATTGAACGGAGCGGAAGCGACGCTTATTGAAAAGGAGGAGTGGGTAACGGTAATCTGGCTGGCGAACAACCGCCTTTTCTCCATTGATATGCAGGGAAGCGCGGAAGAAGCTCTGATGGTTGCCGCAAGTGTGATAATGATCAGGTGAAAATAAAAGTTGTAAATAACATAGAATTAATTTGCAAGAGCGGTTCTCGTGCATCTTATATATGGAGACCAAAAGAAGCAAATATGCACGAAAGGAAGCAAGACAATGAAACTGAAGAAAATGATCGCGGCAATCGTAGTAGGGGTAATGGCGTGGATGACGGGCACCATATAAATATAAACGCTGGCCTTTACTGCGCCCAACTCCCTAACT
>SFHK01000017.1 GCA_004556395.1 Clostridiales bacterium | reverse complement strand
GTCGGCGGCAAGGCCGTAGGCTTCCAAGCCTTTCGCTTCATTGCGGATGAGAATCCAATCCTGTCCGACGGCGACCAGCGCAAATTCCGCGTTCTGCGAGAGCGTGTAGCTGTTGCCGTTCGTTCCGTAGATCGTGGTTTCCTTAGCCGTCACGCGTACGCGCTGTCCCTCGGAAGCGTCCGTGTAATCCTCGGTCAGATACGCGGGCATGGACGTTTCGGCGGGTTCGGGATTCAGAATCTCGAAGTCGGCGGCAAGGCCGTAGGCTTTTGCGTCGTTCTTCTCATTGCGGATGAGAATCCAATCCTGCCCGACGGCGACCAGTGCGAACTCGGCGTTCTGGGAAAGCGTGTAGCTCTTTCCGTCCGCCGTGTAGATGGTGGTTTCCTTAGCTGTCACGCGTACGCGCTGTCCCTCGGAAGCGTCCGTGTAGGTTTCCTTCAGATACGCGGGCGCGGGTGTGGGTTCCGCGGTGGGTTCGGTCGTCGGCTCAACGGTCGGCTCGGTGGTCGGCGCTTCGGTGGGATCCAGCACGAAGTCCTCCATCCGCGCGTAGGCGATCACGCCGTCCGCTTCGCTGCGCACCTGAATCCAGCGGCTGCCCAGCGCGACCAGGCGCAGCGCGGTGCCCTTCGGGAGATTCGCCGTGCGGCCGTCCTCGAAGTAGATGGTCGTCTGCTCGGCGGATACGCGCATGGTGTACTCGCCGTCCGGATCGGTGTAGGTGTCGTCCAGATAGTCCAGTTGGGTATCCTTTGTGGGTTCCGTCGTGGGCGCGGTCGTCGGTTCGGTCGTGGCCGTTTCGGTGGGCTCGACCAGCTCGAAGTCGGCGGCGAGACCATAGGCGGTCATGTTGTTCTTTTCGTTGAACAGCTCGTACCATTCGCCGCCCTGCGCGACCAGACGGGCGACAAAGCCCTTCTTTATCTGCATGCTGTTGACGGAATTGGTATCGGGCGCGTCAAGGTACACGGTGGTTTTTTCGACCGCGACGCGGACGTACACCGTGCCCTCCACGTCGACGAATGTTATCGGCTCGTCGGTGGGTTCGGCGGTCGGCTCAGCGGTCGGCTCGGTCGTGGGCGCTTCGGTCGGGACGGACGCTTTGCGCAGGCCGCTCAGAAGCGTATAGCCGAAGGCACCCTTGGAATTGCGGACATAGCCCCACTCGCCGTTTTCGGCCACGAGCGTCATGGAAGCGCCCTTTGCGACCGCGCCGACGGCCAGATTCGCGTCCTCCTTCGGCTGCGAGTAGACGGTCAGACGGTCGACGGTCACGACCACGGTTTCCTCGGGATCGAGCGCGACAAACGGCGCTCCGGTCGGCTCCGGCTCCGCGGTTGCGGTGGGCTGGGCGGTCGGCTGCGGCTTGACGTACTTCTCGTCCAGCAGATAGTCCTTGGTATTTTCGTCGGCCAGGCCGGTTACGTTCAGAATCTGCGCGCCCTCAACTTCGTTGACATAGGCCTGGAAGGCGGCAACCGCGTCCTTGGTCTTCTGGCCGTACACGCCGTCGGCTTCACCCTCTGCCAGCCAGCCGCGCTCAATCAGCGCGTTCTGCAACGCGAGGATGTCCGCCTTCGGGGAGTCGGGCGTGGTGCCGTTCTGATCTTCGGGCTGGTCGCCGCTGAACACGTCTTCCACGTTCTGCGCCTGCGTGTAACCGGTTTCGCCGGCGTCGTTGACCAGCATGACCCAGTTCTCGTTTTCGGCGATCTTGCGGAAGCGCATGTTTTTGCTCACGCGCCCCTTGACGACGGCGTTGTCGCTGGCGCGCTCATAGACGTAGGCCTGATCGGCGACGATCTTGACCAGAATCGGCTCGTCGAGCGTGGTCAGAAGGTCGGTTTCGTCGTGCGGGTCGACGGTGGGCGCGGCGGTCGGAGCCTCGGTGGGCTTCGTCGTCTCCTTCGGCTTGGCGAAGCGCTCGTAGCCGAGCAGCAGCTGCGTGTTCGCGTCGGCCAGACCGTTCACCGTCAGAAGAGAAGAGGAGGTGGACACGTTCACATAGTTCTGGAAGGCCATGACCGCGTTGTAGGTCGCGTTGTCATACTTGCCGGTGGCTTCTCCGTCCAGCCAGCCCATGGCGATGAGCTTCAGCTGCAATTCGCGGATGCGAACGGGGGAGGAGTCGGCGCTGATCGTGCCGTTGTCCGGCCCCGCGGTCGCGCTGGGGCTGGGATTGACGGCGATCGAATAGTTGTCCAGATACTTGAAGGTGGCCGGGCCGCAGATGCCGTCCACGGTCAGCTTGGCCTTGTAGTTTTTGTTCACATAGGTCTGGAACGCCTTCACGGCGGCGACGGTGGCGGCGTCATAGCTGCCCGTCGGCTCGTCGGCGTTCAGCCAGCCCAGCTCGATCAGCTGCCACTGCAGGCTGCTGATTTCCGCGCGCGAGGAATTTTTGTTCACGACGCGGCGGTTCGGCACCGGAGTCGGCGTGGCGGTGATGGTGGGCACGGAGTGTCCCCACGAATTGTCGATGTCGTCCTGAATGCCGGCCCACGGGTTATAGACGGTGCTCGTGGGGCGAACCGTCGCCTTCGCGGTGGGCATGCTTTCGCCGGGCTCCTGCGACATCCAGTCGTTGTGAATGGGGTCGATGGGCTCGAACGGGTCACCCGTGGTATAGGGCGTGGCGGACGGCGACGTCTGCGGGTTGTAGGTCGGCTCGTTGGTCACCAGCGCCAGAGGCGTGTCGCTCACGGTACGGTCGGTCGTGGAGGTCGCGCAGGCGCGGATCGCGACGATCACGCCCACGACGATCAGCACCACGGCGACGCACATCACGATCAGCACCGTGGGCAGGCGCTTGAGCAGGCCGCCCTCCTCGTCGTCGTAGCTTCCATCGTCCGCCGGGGCAGGGGCGGGCGCTTCCGCGGCCGGAGCCTTGACCTTGCGCTCGATGAAATAGCCCGTGCCATTCATGCGGACAAAGATGTATTTGCGGTCTGCGTCCTCACTGTTTTCTGCGTTCAGACGCATGCGTTCCAGCGCCTCATTGAAGGCCGCTTCGTGGCCGGGCAGCGGCTCGACGGAGCCGTCCGCACCGCGGGCAGCGTCCTCGGGCGGGAAAAATTCGCGCATGCGGCGGCGCACGTTCTTTTTCAGATCCAGCACGTTGTATACGATGCCGGTCTCGTCCTGTCCGCGGGCGCGGCCGATGAGGAAGCGGTCGGCAATGACCGTTCCGGGCGGCAGGCAGTCCGCGTCCTGGGGCGTGTTCTGCTCATAGCCGCAGTGCGGGCAGACGGCCGCACCGTTCAGCTCATGGAAGCAGTTCATGCAAAGGCGGGTGTAGTCTTCCATCATGATCCCTCCGAATCAGACGGCCTTGGCAACGGCCGTCAGTCGATTGACAACTATTTGACGCACGCGGTCTCGAATCTGTTCAATATTTCCGGACGCGTCCACGCGGACAATTCTGTCCGGATGCTTCTCGCAGATGCCGATGAATGCGTCGTATACGACGCGCATGAACCGGTCGCCCTCGCTTTCCAGCCGGTCGGCCGCGGCGGCGTTCAGGCGGCGGCGAATGGCTTCGTCCGGGTTCAGGTCAAAAAACAGCGTCAGGTTCGGCATGTTGTTTTCGGCGGCGCGGCGGTTGATCTCCCATACCCAGTCGCCCAGCCCGCGGCCCACGCCCTGATAGGCGATGGACGAATCCACAAACCGGTCGCAGAGCATCACGTCGCCGCGGCGCAGGGCGGGCAGGATGACCTCGTGCACGTGCTGCGCGCGGGAGGCGGCGTACAGAAGCGCCTCGCACTCGTCGCTCATGCCCTCAGAACGCACGTCCAGTATGATGTCGCGGATGCGCTCGGAAATCGGGCAGCCGCCCGGCTCGCGGGAGTAGGTGACGGGATAGCCCGCGTCCTCAAGAAACTGCCTGAGCAGCGCGGCCTGCGTCGATTTTCCGCAGCCGTCCGAACCCTCTAAAGAAAGGAAGAAGCCGGGCATGCGGGGGAGCCCCTCCAGCAGATGATCGGCCAGCGACGCGACGTCCGGACAGTAGACCTGCGCGCCGGAGACCAGAAGCTCTTCCTCGCTTCCGTAGCCGTAGCCCGCGCCGATGGCTGTAACGCCCGAGCGGCGCGCGCCGTCCATGTCAAACCTGCGGTCGCCGATCATGCAGGCATGCTCGAAGCGCGCGGGCAGCGCGTCCAGAATCAGCTGCTCCTTGTCGGCCTTCGTGGCCGAATAGGGCGGCGCGGAGAGCCTGTCAAACAGCGGCAGCAGGCCGAAGTAGGCAAGAGTCTCTTTGCACAGCGGCAGCGGCTTGGAGGAAGCCAGCGCGATGTACGCGCCCGCGCGCTTCAGCGCGATCAGCATCGGAGCGATTCCCGTGTACACGCGCGCTTCCTTCCAGCCAAGGACGGTGTGCCGCTCGCGATAGATTTCGATGGCTTCCATCGCTTCCGCTTCGGTCAGGCCGCAGTAGCGGATGAAGGAATCCACCAGCGGCGGACCGACGAAGCGGCGCAGCACGTCCTCGCCGGGAACCGGGCGGCCCATTTTCTCCAGCGCATAGGCGGCGCTTCGCATGATGCCCGGCGCAGACTCGGTGATCGTTCCGTCCAGGTCGAGAATGACGGTATCGTATCGCATGGAAAATCCTCCAAACGGCGGTGAAATCATATATGCGGTGAAACGGGCGTTTCATCCGTATCGCCTCCGCGAAAATTTCCGCGGAGGCGATAAAGGGGAAAATGGGTTTTACAGCACGCGGCGTCCCCAGGAGAACACGCGGTTGTAATAGGAGTTGGAGAGCGTCGAGATGATGACCTTGCCGCCGCCGGAGGAGGCGTGGATGAACTGACCGCCGCCCAGATAGATGCCTACGTGGTCGCTCAGGTCGTTGTCGGCGACGGTGTTGAAGCACACGATGTCGCCGCGCTTCAGGTTGCTGATGCCCTCGATCTTCTTGCCGTTGTTGTAGCCGACCTGCTGCGCGGAGCGGCGCAGGGACACGCCGACCTTCGCGTAGCAGTACTTCGTGAAGCCGGAGCAGTCGAAGGTGTTGGGGCCGGCCGTGGCGTACACATAGGGCTTGCCCAGCTGCTGCTTGGCGATGGCGATGACCTTCTCAATCTTCTCCGAAGCGGTTCCATCCATCGGATCGTCGTTCGGGTTGGTGTTGCCGCCGGTGCTGCCGCCCGTCACGGCGGCGCCGGTGTTCTTGGGCGCGGCGGAGGAGAACAGGCTGGCCAGCGTCGCCTTGTCGGCCTTGCCGGTTTCCGTCAGCTTCGCCACACTCTGATAGAGCTTGACGGCCTTTTCGGTGATCGAGCCGTACTCGCCGTCGATGCTGGCGCTCAGGTAGCCCTTCTGCGTCAGGCGGGTCTGCAGGCGCGTGACGTTCGAACCGGTGTCGCCCTTGGAAAGCTCCGTGGAGCGAATTGGCGAGACCGGCGCGTAGCCGCCGTACAGTACGCGCAGTAGGGCGGTGTCCGCGTTGCCGGTGACGTCCACGTCCAGCTCCTTCTGCAGGCGTTCGACGGCGGTCTTGGTGATGGTGCCGTAGTTTCCGGCGGGAATGCCGTCAAAGTAGCCCAGGTTTTCCAGCGCCTTCTGCAGCTTGAGCACGCTGCTGCTGGAACTGTCGCCGGACTTCAGCGGCGAGTAATCGTCGTTGTTCAGGTACTTGCGCAGCACGTAGCCCTCGGAGCCGTTCAGATTCACGCGCGCCCACTTGTCGTTGAACGCGGTGACCTTCACGTCGGCGGCGAGGGAGAGCGTGGCCAGCGTGTCCGCGTCCTCCAGCGCGCGCTTGTAGACCTTCGCGCCGGAATGGATGACGGTGGCCGTCAGCGTCTTCACGGTCGGGGAGGTGAACTCGTCGGTCTTGACGTTCAGCGCGTCCAGCGGCATGTAGCCCTGGTTATTGCCCTTCTTTACCAGCGCCCACTTGTCGTCGCGCGCGAGCACGGTGACCGTCGCACCCTTCTTGAGACTGCCGAGCGACGCGGACCTCGTGTGCGCGTAGGCGTACACGGTAGAATCCTTGGTCACGGTGCCCTCGAGGGACTCCGTCGCCTTCAGCGTGAATTCGCTCATCAGGCGAACGCTGCTGCGCGGCACATAGCCCTTCTGGCTGCCGCTGGAAATCAGGCACCAGCCGTCGTCATAGCCCAGAAGCGTGACGAGCGCGTACTTCGAAAGCGTCGCCTTCACGGTGCTGCCCGTGCTGGCGTACTGATACAGCTTCGCGTCCGCGGCCAGAATGGCTTCCAGCTTCGTGGTTTCGTCCAGCGTGGGCTGCTGGGCGAGCGTCAGGCAGGAAAGCGGGCAATAGCCCTTGTTGCTGCCGCGCTGAATCAGCGCCCAGTCGTCCTTCGTGGCCAGAACCTTGACCTCAAGTCCCGCGGAGACCGTGCCCAGTGTGCGCTCGGACTTGAACAGGAAGGGGTATACGGTGCTCTTCTTCGAAACCGTCGCGGTCACGGACATGGATTCCTTCAGCGTAATGGAGGACTGCGGGAGCACGCCCATCGCATCGTTGATGTAGCCGACGCTGTCGCCGGACTTGATCATCGCCCAGCTGCCGCTGGTGCCGCACAGCGTGACGGTGGTGCCGCTCTTCAGCGTCGCGAGCACCTTGGAATTCTTGTCGTTCTTCGCGTACACCTTCGCGGAATCGTTCACGACGACGGCGGGGACGGGATCGCACGCGATGATCGGGTCTTCCGGCTTCGCGGTGGGCTTCACGGAGGGATACAGCGTGATGGCGGACTTCTTCACATAGCCGATGTTCTTGCCGTTTTCCAGCTTCACCCAACCGTCCTTCTCGGACAGCGCCGTGAAGGTGATGCCGCGGTGCAGCTTGGCCAGCAGTTTGGAGTCCGTCGACGGGGCGGCGTAGATCTTTGTGCCGTCCGCGTTCAGCGTGCACAGGCAGTTCAGCGCCTTCTCCTGCGATTCGCTGTCCGCTTCGATTTTCAGCGCGGACGCGGAAGCATAGCCGGTGCGTCCCTTGTATTCAATGTAGGCAATGCCGTTTTTGACGGCGTGAACGGTGATCTTCGTTCCGGCGCTCAGGTAGCCCAGCGACGTATCGCTGGCCGACGGGCCGATGCGCACGATCGCGCGCTTGGATACCGTAGCCGCCCGCGCGGTTCCCTTTTCCCAGCCGGGCGCGAGCGTGGCGCTCGTCTGCTTCGTGGGCGCGGGCGTGGCGGTGGGGGCGGGGGTGGCCGTGGGCTTCACGGTGGGCGTGGCGGTCGCGCCGTAGGTGATGTCCAGCCCGCGCTTGTTCACATAGCCGATATTTTTGCCCTTCTGAACCTTCGCCCAGCCGTCCTTTACGGCCAGCACCGTCACGCGGTCGCCGTCGGTCAGCGAACCGAGCTTCGAAGCGGACGTGGACGCGGTTTTATACACATACAGAACATCCACGTTCACCACGCCGATGCCGGACAGGCTCTCGGGCGCGGGCGTGGCGGTGGGAGTGGGGGTGGCTGTGGGCTTCACGGTAGGCGTGGCGGTCACGCCGAAGGTGATGTTCAGCATGTGCCGGTTCACGAAACCGATGTTGCTGCCAACCTGAATCTTCGCCCAGCCGGTGTTCACGGCCAGCACGGTCACGCGGTTGCCCTTCTTCAGGGAGCCGAGCTTCGCGGAGGACGTGCTCGCCTTCTCATAGACGGGCAGAACCTTCACGTTCACCGTGCCGAGGCCGGAGGTCTTCGCGGGAGAGGCCGTCGTTTTCGGGTTCAAAAGGCGGAGATCCTCCACCAGCGCGAAGCCGAGCTGATCCTTGTATTCGATATAGGCGACTTCCTCGTCTTCGTCCATGGCGTGCACGATGATCTTCGTGGCCTTTTTGAGCGTGCCGAGCTTCTCGTCGTACTTCGTGGGGCCGTCGCGGACGATCATCTTGTCGGCGGTGACGATCGCGTCCTCGGACTCCTTCGTGTTCGCCCATTCCACATACGGCGTGGGGGAAGGCTTTTTCGTCGCCGCCGGGGTGGGCGTGGCGGTGGCCTTCGTGTCGATGGTCAGGCCGCTCTTCAGCACGTAGCCGATTCGCTCGCCGTTCTGCACGCGCGCCCAGTCGCCCTTCGTGGCGAGTACGGTGATCGTCGCGCCCTTCTTTATGGTGCCGATGGCCTTGGAGGACTTGTCCGCGCTCGCGTATACCGTCAGCGAGGACGCGGTGACCTTGCCCAGACCCGACAGGCTCTTGTCCGTCGTTCCCGTATCGGAGGACAGACGTGTCATATCGGACACGCGCGCATAGCCGCGCTTTCCCTTGTATTCGATGAAGGCAATGCCGTTTTTATGGTTGAGCACCGTGACGGTGGTGCCCTTCTTCAGCGTACCGATGCGGGGATCATCCACAGTCGGACCGCTGCGCACGACCATCGAAGCCGAGGTGACGACCGCCTGAAAGCTGTCGGCCAGAGCCGTGATGGGCAGCACGGTCAGGCACAGTGCGAGCAGCAGACATAAGATGCCGGCCTTCCGTAAGTAGTGCTTGCGTTCCATCTCATTACTCCTTATGTAGCCATAAATATTACGCCTGTATTTCACATACATACGCATGCTGAATACATTATAAACCAAATTGACGTATCTTGCAATACCTATTCAATAAAAATGCGGAGGAGGGCTTTGCGGACGAAAATGCCTGCACGGAGCTGTGTTTTTCTGAATGAGAGGGAAAACCGGAAAAGGATTTCGAAAGATGGAAAAGCTTGGAAATTCGCTGACAAACAGCGACGGAGAAATGAACTGAAACAAAGCCGGACGAGACATTAAAACAACAATTATGCAATTTTGGAATGAAACTTTGTAATATTTTCTCCACGCACGCCGCCTTCCACATCCGGTATAATGGAGGGGATGGAGGTGGTTCTGTGAATAACCGCGAACGGATGCAGGCGATCATGCATTACCGCGACTACGACCGGATGCCGGTCGTCAGCTTCGGCTACTGGCACGAAACACTGACTAAATGGCGCGTGGAAGGCCATGTAGCGCCGGAGGAAGAAAAAGGCTATGCCGACAATAATGTATACGACCGCGCGATTATGGCGCGGCTGGGCTTCGATTTCAACTGGGGCGGCGGCGTCGGCGGAAGCAGCTATCTGTTCCCGATGTTCCAGACGGAGGTTCTGCGCACGGAGCCGGACGGCAGCGAGGTCGTGCGCAACGGCGAGGGTCTGATCGTGAAGATCAAGCCGGGCGTCGTTTCCATTCCGGCGCATGTGGGCACGTCGCTCACGGGGCGCGAGGCGTGGGAGGAAATGTATCTTCCCCGCCTGACGGACTGCGAGGCGCGCGTGAACGCCGAGGCGATTCGCGGACGCTACGCGGAGATTGAGCGGCTCGGCCTACCGGTTTGCCTGTCCTGCGGCAGCCTGTACGGCAATATCCGCAACATGCTGGGCGTGGAGGATCTGGCGTATCTGGCCGCGGACGACGAGGAGCTGTATGAGGAAATCATCCACACGGTGGGCGAACTGTGCCTGAAGGTGGCCGGCCGCATGCTGGCGCTGGGGCTGACGTTTGATTTCGGCCATTTCTGGGAGGATATCTGCTTCAAGTCCGGCCCGCTGGTGCGGCCGAGCGTGTTCCGCGAGCTGGTGGGGCCGTGGTATAAAAAGATCACGTCGCTTCTGAAGGCGCACGGCGTGGACATTGTGTCCGTGGACTGCGACGGCAAGATCGACGAGCTGGTGCCCGTGTGGCTGGAAAACGGCGTGAACACGATGTTCCCCATCGAGGTGGGCACGTGGCACGCGTCGTTTGACAACTGGCGCAGAATCTACGGCAAAGACCTGCGCGGCGTGGGCGGCATGGACAAGCGCGTGTTCGCGCAGGACTACACCGCCGTGGACAGGGAAATCGAGCGCCTGAAGCCGATTGTGGACATGGGCGGCTATATTCCGTGCCCCGATCACCGCATCCCGCCCGACGCGAAGTGGGAAAACGTGCAATATTACTGCGAGCGGTTCCGAAAGACCTTTGGATAAACAAAACGCCTGCTGAGAAGCGAATTGCGCTTTCACAGCAGGCGTACGTTTTGCTCTATCCCGGTTTGTCTCCGCTTCCCCGGGCGAAGCCGGAGAAGCGGAGGGCGCGCGGCTTACTTGTCGGCCTTGTAGACGTTCTCGTAGTAGTCGATGAAGTAGCCGACGTACTCGTCGTAGCCGAGGTCGTGAATGGTCTTGAAGAACTCTTCGAGGTTGGCGTCGGTCATTTCCTTTTCGCCGGAGATGAACGCGACGTAGTTCTCGTTGACGTAGGCGTTGATCTCGGTGCGCAGCTCGTCCACACGGGTGTTGACGGCGGCGTCAAAGAAGCGGATGTTCGGGTAGGTGTCCACGAGGTAGGGCATCACGTTCACGTCAACCTTGTTGTTGAAGGTTGGGGGATTGTCTTCGCGCTTGCCCTCGCCGAACAGGTCAACGCCCAGTCCCAGATAGCCGCCGATGATGCCCTGGGTGCGGCGGTTCTGATAGTCGCCCCAGCTGGTGTACTCGCCGTCCAGAATCTCCTGCGCGGTGAAGGAGTAGCGGCCGGTGGCTTCGTCGAGGGTGGCGATGTAGCCGCTCTTCAGGCCGCAGAGATACTCGGTTTCCTCGTTGCTCGGGCCCCGGTGGCTCATGAGATAGTTGTCGTAGTCGTACAGCCAGTCGACCCACTTCATCAGGCGCTCGACCTTCTCGGGGGCGCAGGTGCGGCTGATGTTGAAGGACTGGCAGTTGATCGCGTTGTAGGAACGCGCGATCTGGGGCGTGTCGTTGTACTCGCTGGTCAGCGGGATGGCGGCAACCCATTCCTTGGGATCGATCGCGTTGCTGGTGTTCTGGTCGAAGCCGGTCAGATCCTCGGCCTTCTGGGCGGCGGTCTGGTTTCCGGCGTACTGATCGTCAAACACGTCGGCGGAGAAGTATCCGGCGGCGATGTAATCCTTCATCACCTGCATGAAGGCCGGGAAGCGCTCCTCGTCGGCGTAGATGAACATGGGAACGCCGTCCTTCAGGGCGATGGCGGTGAGGTAGCCGGCGCTGTCGGTGACCCAGCCGAAGGCGTTGGCGATGAAGCGCGGCTGGTTGCCAAGGTCGCCGGTCAGCGGAACGACGGTCTTGCCTTCATTCTCGGGCAGTTCTTCGCGCGCTTTGAACGCGGCCATGACCTCGGTGAACTCGTCCAGCGTCGTGGGCACGGCAAGGCCCGCGTCGTCCAGCCAGCGCTGATTGTAGTAGAAGGTCATCAGCGGGCTGTTCGCGTTCTGAATGATGCCCAGCGAGTAGATGTGGCCGTCGCCGGCGGTGATGGTGGTCTTGTATTCCGGATACGCCTCGTAGATGCGGCTCAGGTTGGGCATGATCTCGGGCGTGATGTAGGGATCCAGCGCGATCAGGTTGCCGTTGGTGACGCCCTGCTCCACGACCAGCGCGGAGGACATGAACAGCTGATAGAACACGTCGGGCATGTCGCCGGAGGCGAACGCGGTGGACTTGTAGGTGCCGGTCTCGGTCAGCTGCGTGACCTTGAAGTTGATGCCGAAGTACTCACGGCAGAAATCCCACCACCAGATGTTGTCGGCGTTTCCCTGGCTGGAGCGCTGATAGATGGCGATGGTCGCGTCGATCATGTCGTCGTAGCCGCCGTAGTATTTGCTGCCTTCGGCGGTGGAGACGGAGAACAGACCGAGCGCGAGAACGAGAGCGAGAAGCAGGCATACCAGTTTTTTCATGGGATGTGTCTCCTTTCGATCTTTTGGTCGTTATGCGCAGGCTTAGCCCTTGACGGAGCCGATCATGACGCCCTTTACGAAGTACTTCTGCACGAAGGGATAGAGCACGAGCATCGGCAGACAGGCGACGAAGATGATGGCGTATTTCACGGTCGTCATAAGGAAGGCCTGATGTTGCATCTGGGCAATGTCTTCTTCGGTCATGGAGTAGATGTCGAGGGACTGCGTGCTGTCGAGAATCAGTATCTGCCTTAAGCGCAGCTGCAGCGGCCACTTCTTCTGGTCGGTAATATATATGAAGGCGGTATACCAGCTGCCCCAGGTGCCGACGGCGGCGTACAGCGCCATGACCGCGATAATCGCGCCCGACAGGGGAATGGCGATCATCAGGAAGGTCTGCCATTCGGTCGCGCCGTCGATGTAGGCCGATTCGTATACCTCGGTGGGAATCGACGTCTGGTAATACGTTCGCGTGATGACCAGATTCGAATAGCCTACGCCCATGCCGAGGATCATGATCCAGCGCGAGTTGATGATTCCCAGCGACTTGTTCAGCATGTAGGAGGGAATCAGGCCGCCGCTGATGAACATGGTGGCGAAGAAGTACCACGTGATGGCCACGCGCCCCGGCAGCTGCTTTTTGCTGAGCGCGTAGGCCGGCGGAACGGTGAGAATCAGCACGTACAGCGTGTGCGCGACGGTGTAGATGATGGTGTTCAGATAGCCCGTCCAGATGTCCTTGTTTTCGAACACCTTTTCATAGGCCTCCAGCGTGAACGTTTTCGGCCATATGTACAGGCGGCCCATGACGGCCTCCTCCGGCGTTGCGAACGACACGATGATTACGTACCACATCGGGTAAATCATCGTGAGGGTGATAAGCACAACGATGATGACATTGATGATGTCAAACACGATGTCGCCGCGGGAGCGCCGAATGCGGTTATGCTTCGGTACGAGCGCTTTTGCTTTCATCATGATGGCGTTCCTCCTTTCCTACCACAGCGTGATCTCGGAGATGCGGCGCGCGATGGTGTTGGTCATGATGATCAAAAGCAGGTTCACGATGGAGTTGAACAGGCCGATGGCCGTTGAGGTATCCCAGTAGGTGGTCGAACCGCCGGAGCCGAGCGTGAGCTCGTATACGTATGTGGAAATCACGCGGCTGACCGAGATGTTGCGCTGGGTCTGAAGCAGGAAGACCTTTTCAAAGCCTACGCCCATGATGGAGCCGATGCGAAGGATGAGCATGATTACGATTGTCGGCAGGATGGTCGGGATGTTGACGTGGATGACGATGTCCATTCGGCTGGCGCCGTCTAAGCGCGCGGCCTCGATCAGGTCGGGAGACACGTTGGACAGGTTGGCAAGGTAGATGATGGTGCCCCAGCCGAGTCCCTGCCACACGCCCGACCAGATGTAGAGATGGTCAAAGGCGGAGGTGCTGTACAGAAATTCGACCGGCTGCCCGCCGAGCGAGCGGATGATCTGGTTCACAACGCCGGTGGAGGCGTTGAAGAACATGTGAATCATCGAGCAGACGACCACCGTCGAGATGAAGTGCGGCATGTAGGAGATCATCTGCACCGTCTTTTTAAAGGCGCGGTTGGTCAGTTCGTTGATCATCAGCGCGAAGATAATCGCGCAGGGGAACGTGGCAAACGAGTAAAGGGAAATGCGAATCGTGTTCCAGAGTATGGCGTAGAAGCTGGGGCGCGAGAAAAACCACTTGAAGTGACCCAGTCCATACCATGGGCTGCCGAGAATGCCGAGATTGGAGGAATAGTCCTTGAAGCCGATGAGTACGCCGTAGAGGGGAATGTAGTGCCAGATGAACGTGGTGATGATCGGCGGCAGAAGCAGCAGATACAGCTGCCAGAACCGACCCATCAGGCGGAGCTTGTTGCGCGCCCGCCCCCGAAGGGAAGCCTTCGGCGGCGGGACGGCAGAGGTGTGAACCATAGTTTATACCTCCTATTATTCTTTTTTTACTGTGTCAGAGCCCTCCTGCGAAAGCGCTTCGGTGATGGCGAGGAGCGCCATCGACTGGCCGTAGGGCTGTGCGCTCAGTCGAATGCCGCGGTAGTAGTCCAGCGAGCCGCGCAGACAGGTGCCCGCGGATACGCCGTGCACGATGCCCTTCTCGTCGATCTGGGAAAGCACGGCGGCAAGGCCCCTGCGTCCCATTTCCATGCGCGAGGCGGGAATGTAGCCCAGCCGCGCCGCCTTCATGATGCCGTAGGCGAACCCGGCCGTCGCGGAGGACTCGGCGTAGGAATCCTCCATGTGGTCGATCAGCGTGTGCCAGAAGCCGTCCGCGTCCTGATAGCGCTCCAGCGCTTCCGTCTGCCGGTCGAGCGCGGAAACCAGAAAATCGCGCACGCAGGCGGGAATCTCGGCCAGATCGAGATAGTCCACCAGACCCGCCGTGTACCACGCGTTTCCGCGTCCCCACAGCGCGCCGGCGAAGTGATCATTGCTCTCGAACGACCAGCCGTGGAAGAACAGGCCGGTCTTCAGGTCGCTCAGATATTTTACGTGCACGAGGAACTGCTTTGCACTCTCCTGCAGATATTCGTCTTTTTTAAGCAGGCGACCCATGCGGGAAAGGAACAGCACCGTCATATACAGCGTGTCGTCCCACAGCTGCTGATAGTTGTCGGAATCGATGGTCACGTGCTGAATGCCGCCCTCGGTGGTGCGCGGCAGCTTGTACATGGCGTATTCCGCCCACTCGCGGCAGATTTCCAGATATTTTTCGTTGCCCGTGTGCTCCCACAGGAAGGACAGCGTGAGGCAGGGGGACATGCTGTTCACGTTCTTGCCGGGCAGACCGCGCTCGATGTGCTCGTCGAACCATTTTATCAGGTAATCGAAGGCGGCCTGTTCGCCGGTCTCGCGCCAGCAGCGGTAAATGCCGAACAGCGCTACGCCCTGAAACCAGTCCCAGTTATACATATAGTGGTGGCCGTCGCGGGACGTAAAGGATTCATGATTGTTTTCATCCATAATGCCGTCGAGGATTTTGCGGGAAAGCGTCAGAAGCTGGTTGCGGTCAAATTTCATCGTAGGGTTCCTCCCGTCAGACTTTTTCGCGCATGGCGCGGGCGTGTGTTCTCTTGAAAAAATGCATTTCGACCGTGCGGTCGATGGGCGAATAGCCGGTGGCGTACAGCGTGAACGCGCCCTCGGCGGGCGGAATGCTGCCGCGCATCGTGCGGTGATACATGTGCTCGGCGAACAGACCCGTCAGTGTGATTTCGCTGCCGGTGCGCACGTTTTCCAGCCGCGCGCGGCCTTCCTTTATGGCGATGGAGCCGCCGGCCGCGGTGTCCATGATCACGTTGTCGGTTTCCAGCCGCGTGCCCGCTTCGATGGCGAATTCCAGCTTGAAGGGCACGCGCGGCGTGTTGTCCACGCGGATGTTCAGGCGCACGCCGTCCGGAAGGTCGACTACGTCCAGCGTGTAGTCCAGATCGCACGAATGCAGCACCGGGCGCAGGCTGTGATCCATCTTGAACCAGTCGGACGTCTCGGGCGGCTCGGGGAAGAGCCCCTTGTATTCGCCATGGCCGCGGAAGGTCATGCGGTAGCCGGTTTCCGTCTTTTCGATTTTTTCCGGCACGAACTGGGCGACGGCGAAGAACGACGAGCACATGCGCACCGTCATCATCGCTTCGCCGAATTTTACGTGCAGAAAGTCCGGATTGTTCGCGACCAGCGTGTAGCTGAAGTCGCCCTTGCGCACGCGCAGAATGTTGGAATTGGGATAGAACGCGTGGTAATGGTCGGCAATCGTCACGTCCGACAGGTCGGGAGCGAGCTCCTTCAGCTGCGGGCGCAGAAGATACAGCCACAGGCAGCCGGGCACGCCGAGACCGAGCTGAAGATTGCGCTCCACCATGTCGCGCGCGAATTTCAGATACCTGCGGTTTCCAAACAATTCGCCCGCCCACAGGTACAGGAAATACCAGTTGTGCGCGGGATAATAGCGTTCGCTGCCCTTGTCCTGCCGGCGGGAATTGCGCGTGAACAGCGTGCCGTCGCCGTCCAGATACTGGAAGGTGAGGTCGAGGTTCTTTTTTGCGTATTCGTACAGCTCTGGCATATGGCCTTCCTCGGCCATGACCATCATGGAATTGACGTTGATGGGATTGTAGCAGCCCATGCTGCGCTCGGTAAATTCGCCGTATTCGTCGCAGTCGATTCCCTCGGACAGGTAGCTCTTTACCTTTTTCAGAAGCTCCGGCCAGCCGAGGATGTTGTAGCTCATCAGCATCGCGCCACACTCCACCCAGCGGTGGTTCGGCGTGTGGAAGCCGCCGTTCAGGCAGCCGGAGGCCAGCTTTTCCAGCGTGCGAAGGAGCAGCGCCTTCGTTTCCTCTTCCTCGGCGGTTCCCTGCATGTAGCGCACAAAGCAGTTGTAGCCGCGGCAGAACGCCTGAATTTCAAAGGTCGCGGGCGTGTAGTAGTTGGTGGCGAGGAAGTCGACGGTTCCGTCGGGATGCAGCGTGCGCAGAAGCATTTCGCACGCGCCGCGGACAGCCCTGAGCATCTCCGGGTCGCGATAATAACGGCTTTCGGCGCAGGAGTACGCCACGAGGCAGCCATGAATCAGGCCGCATCCAGCGTCCGGCTCGGTCAGATAGGTCATGTCGTCCAGCGTGCCGCGATAAAAATTGTCCGGATCCACGCATATGCGGGAAAGCATGGACGCGACGCCCCGGTCGCAGGCCTTTACAATGGGGAGATAGTATTCCTTCATATTATATGTGCCCTTCCGCCGTGCCCGGTTTGACATGCGCGTTTCGGGCACTGCCTTACGATTATCATTATAACATGGAAAAATCAAAAATGTCAAGAATATATCGAAAAGAATTATACAGTTTGATCAACTGTTTAATTTCAATGTTAATATTGCAAATCGCACACAATGTTGTCTGAATGTTGCTTTTTGAGCAGCGTTTTATATAAACTACTGATATACGCACGCAATATCTGTGCATATGTACGGAGCGACGAAGCGGCAGACCGAACGGTTGGACGAAGACGTTATCTTTATGTTTTCGGTTTAACGCCAGATGCGTAGACAAAGCGCCGGATTTATGGCACAATACTCCTATTCATCCATAAGGAAGTGAAGCGGACTTGAAGAAACTGTTCAAGTACCTGAAGCCGTACATGCTGCCGACGCTGCTCGCGCCGCTGTTCATGCTGCTGGAGGTCGCGATGGATCTGATGCAGCCGGCGCTGATGAGCCGCGTGATCGACGTGGGCGTGGCGAACGCGGACAAGGCGTACATCGTGCGCACGTGCATATTGATGTTCGTGTGCGCGCTGCTGGGCGTTACCGGCGGCCTGGGCAACATGTATTTCTCCACCCGCGCGGGCTACGGCTTTGCGCGCGACCTGCGCAGCGACCTGTACCGGCGCATTCAGTCGTTCTCGTTTTCCGACATTGACCGGTTCAAGACCGGCTCGCTGGTCACGCGTACGACGAACGACGTGACGCAGATTCAGAACGCGTTCACCACCTGCATCCGCATGCTGGTGCGCGCGCCGTTTCTGTGCATCGGCGGCGTGGTGATGGTGCTGGTGCTGAACGCGAAGCTGTCGCTGGTGGTGCTGGCGGCGATTCCGTTCCTGACGGCGATGATCGTGTTCCTGCTTAAGCGCGGCCGCCCGCTGTTCACGTCCATGCAGGAAAAGCTGGACCGCGTGAACACTGTGATGCAGGAGAACCTTTCCGGCATTCGCGTGGTGAAGGCGTTTGCCCGCGCCGACCATGAGAAGGCGAAGTTCAAGGTCGCCAACGACGATCTGTGCGATTCCACCATGCGCGCCATGATGATGATGTCCATGGCCTTCCCGCTGATCAACCTGATCATGAACGCCACGATGATTCTGATGTACGCCTTCGGCGGCAGCATGGTTTTCCACGGCGAGCTGACGCCGGGCGAGATCATGGCGTTCTCCAATTACATCATGCAGATTCTGATGTCGCTTACCATGTCCTCGTTCATGCTGATGTTCCTCTCCCGCGCGGGCGTGTCCATCCGCCGCGTGCTGGAGGTGCTGAACACGCAGTCGGACATTGTGGACGGCTCGGACGCGGACGCTGCGGTCACGCGCGGCGAGGTGGCGTTCGATCACGTGAGCTTCGCTTACCCGGGGCAGAGCGGCAATGTGCTCAGCGACATCACATTTACCGCCCGCGCGGGCGAGACGGTCGCCATTCTCGGCTCCACCGGCTCCGGCAAGTCCACGCTGATTTCGCTGATTCCGCGCCTGTACGACGCGTCGGCGGGCAGCGTGAAGATCGACGGCAGGGACGTGCGCGCATACCATCTGAACACGCTGCGCGGCGCGATCGGCGTGGCGCTGCAGGAAAGCGTGCTGTTCACCGGCACCATCGAGGAGAACCTGCGCTGGGGCGACGAAAACGCGTCGCCGGAGGAAATTCGGCACGTCGCCGCAATCGCCCAGGCCGACCCGTTTGTGGAAAAGCTGGCGGACGGCTATCAGACCGAGCTCGGCCAGCGGGGCGTGAACCTGTCCGGCGGGCAGAAACAGCGCCTGTGCATCGCCCGCGCGCTGGCCAAGCGTCCGCGCATCCTGATTCTGGACGACTCCACCAGCGCGGTCGACCTTGCGACCGAGGCGGAGATTCAGAAGGGTCTGCGCGGCGCGTTCGGCGATATGACCGTGTTCATCATCGCGCAGCGCATCTCGTCCGTGATGGACGCGGATCGCATTCTGGTGATGGAAAACGGTCGCGTGATCGATTCCGGAAAGCATGAAGAGCTGAAAAAGCGCTGCGAGGTATACCGCGAAATCGTGGTTTCGCAGCTGGGAGAGGAGGCGGCGCGCGCATGAGTGAACCCGTAAAGACTCCCGATGTGAAGGCTCCCGAGACAAAGACGCCCGAAAAGAAGCGCCGCTACGCGCCCGCGGAGATGGGCGGCCGCGGCCATGGCCCCGGCCCGCGCGGCATGGAGCGCGCCAGGGTGAAGGACGCGCGCGGCGTTGTGCGCCGCCTGTCCGGCTACCTGACCAAGGTGCGCCTGCCGCTGATTGCCGCCATTCTGGCGCTGATCGGTTCTACCGTTACCTCGCTGCTCACGCCGCGCGTGTCCGGCAGCCTGATCGACGCGCTGAACGCCGCCACCAACCTGAGCCCCGCGCTGATTGCCGCGGGCGTGTTCGGCGTGTACGTCTCAAACGGCCTGTTCCTGTCCGCCCGCCTGAACAGGGAAGGGCTGAAGAAGGACGCGGGCAAGCTGATGACCGAGGGCTTTGTGTTCTCGCTGGCGAACTTTGCCGTGGCCACGGCGGGCGGCGGCGCGATTCTGTACGTTTCCACCGGCGAAGCGAACGCGCGCCTGATGGAGCTGCTTCTGAAGCTGGGCGGGCTGTATCTGGCGGGCACGCTGCTGTCCCTGTTCCAGCAGCTGATGCTGGTGCGCGTGGCGCAGCACACGGTGCGCGTCATTCGTACCGACTTATTCGATAAACTGCAGGCGCTGCCGCTTCGGTATTTCGATTCCACGCCCCACGGCCAGCTGATGAGCCGCCTGACCAACGACGTGGACAACGTGTCCAGCATGCTGTCCAACTCGATCACGCAGATTCTCTCCGCCGTGATCACGCTGGTCATGTGCCTGTATATGATGCTCCGGCTCAGCTGGCAGCTGACGCTGGTCAGCTGCATCACCATCCCCGTGAGCCTGCTGATTGCCCGCACCGTGACCAAGCGCACGCGCAAGCTCTTCAAGGAGCAGCAGGCCTGTCTGGGCGAGCTGAACGGCATCGTGGAGGAAACGGTAAGCGGCGCGCGCGTCGTGAAGGTGTTCTGCCGCGAGGAAAACGTGATTCACGACTTTGACGAGGCCAACGAGGAGCTCACGAAGGCCGGCGTGACCGCCAGCATCCTGTCCTCCGCCATGGGTCCGCTGATGAACGTTGTGCACAACTTCGCCTACGCGCTGATGAGCGGCATCGGCGGCTTCTTAGTGGTGAGCGGCAGCGTGGGTTCCATCGGCATGATTCAGTCGTTCCTGCAATATTCCCGGCAGTTCGCCAACCCGTTCAACCAGATTGCGAACCTCGTCACGTCCATCCAGTCGGCGCTGGCCGGCGCGGAGCGCGTGTTTGAGGTGATGGACGTGGAGCCCGAGCCGGCGGACGCGCCGAACGCCGACCCGCTCGCGCATCCGCAGGGACACGTGGAATTCCGAAACGTCACCTTCGGCTACGATCCGGCGCGCCCGATTCTGAAGAACGTATCATTCGAAGCAAAGCCCGGTCAGACGATCGCGCTCGTCGGCCCCACCGGCGCGGGCAAGACCACCGTCGTCAATCTGCTGATGCGGTTTTACGACATCGATTCCGGCGATATTTTCATCGACGGAATCAACATCCGGGACATCCAGCGCCGCCCGCTGCGGCTGAGCCTGGGCATGGTGCTTCAGGACGTGTATCTGTTCGCCGGAACGATTCGAGCCAACATCGCCTATGGCCGTCCGGACGCGACCGACGAGCAGATTCACCGCGCGGCGAAGCTGGCCAACTGCGAGGAGTTTATCGAGCGCCTGCCGCAGGGCTATGACACCGAGCTGGCCGAAGCCGGCGCGAACCTGTCGCAGGGGCAGAGACAGCTTCTGTCCATCGCCCGCGCCATTCTGGCCGACCCGTCCGTGCTGATTCTCGATGAGGCGACCAGCTCCGTCGACACCCGCACCGAAATGCATATCCAGCAGGCCATGCTGACGCTGATGAAGGGGCGTACCAGCTTCGTGATCGCGCACCGCCTGTCCACGATTCGCGGGGCCGATCAGATTCTCGTTATCAACGGCGGCGAAATCATCGAGCGCGGCACGCACGAGCAGCTGCTCGCGGCCGACGGCTTTTACGCCAACCTGCTCAAGAGCCAGTACCGCAGTGGGCTGGTAGAGGAAAACGACGAGAAAACGGAATAAAACAAACCGCGGTCTGTTTATGATGAAACAAAAGCATAGAAAACAGACTGCGGTTCTTTATTCCATAAAAACAGACCAAAGTCTGTATAATCGAAAAGAAGGACGAGGCCATAAAACAAACTGAAGTCTTTTAATAATTCTTGGTGATTCTAATAAACAGACTATAGTCTGTATTAATTACAAAAAACAAACCGCGGTCTGTTTTGTGACGTCCCAGTTTAGCCTGCTAAACAAAACAGACTTTGGTCTGTATTTTCTAAAAAACAAACCGAAGTCTGTTTTAGATGGCGCCCGCGTTACAGCAGTTCGCGCGCGTAGTCGAAGCCTTCTTTTATACATTCGAACGCGTCCCTGTCCCATGTTTCCTGCTCCACCAGCGCGTAGGGCACGTTCGCGCGCAGGCAGGCGGCCGTGATGCGCGGGAAGTCCGCGCAGCCCTGTCCCACCGGCGCAAGCTTGGAAGCGGGGTCGGGGGAGAGCATGTCCTTGAAGTGCACCATGGAGATGTGCCCGGCGTGTCGTTCAATCCACGCGCCTGCGTCGAGCCCCGCGCGAATCAGCTGGCAGGTGTCGGGCACGAGCGTAAGATCGGGCAGCGTGTCCAGCACGATTTCCGCCATTGGCCGCCCGTCCTCCGCCGGACGGAAGTCCTTCCACAGCGGGTGATAGCTCAGCGTCTGTCCATCCTTTTCCAGCCGCGCGCGCACGCCTTCCAGCGCAAGCGCGAAGTCCCGCGCGCCGATGGTTCCCTGAAAGCGTTCCGGAATGCCGCTCAGGCATAGCTCCGTCGAGCCGCTGCACCGGTTCAGGTCGATCAGGCGGTCGAGCGCCTGAATGGCCGCGTCAAATTTTTCCTGCACGCCCAGCGAAACCAGCCCGTGCGCGCGCAGCGCGTCGCCTGCGGCGGCGTTCGGCACCGACGGGGCGATCCACTGAAGCTGCACGTGAGAGCAGCCCATGTCCTTCAACCGGCGGAGCGTGTCGTCCACCGCCTGCGGGGTGGTCAGGTAGGCCTCAAGGCTTGAAATCTGTATGCCGATAACCATGCGCATTCCTCCGTACCGCGTTTTCCCTTTGATTATAGCATGCTTTGCCGGAAAAACAAGCCCCCGCCCTGCATGAGCCGCGGGGTTTGCGTGCATAATGAGGGTATTCGAATTGGGGAAAATACCCGGAGGTATGCATGAAACAGAACAGACGCTGTGCGGGGCTGAATCAGGGACGGTATCGGGCGGACAGCCTTCGCCTGTCCCGGATGGAGGCGCGGATTCGGGAGCTGTCCGCCGACTGCGCCGATATGACGGACGCCGCCCAATATCTGAATGCCAACATCGGCCTGATGCGCGTGTACGCCGAGCGGGCGCGCGGCAATCTGAAGGGCTTTTTTGCCGACGGCCGCCTCCGCCGGTGGGCGCGGCAGTTGCTTGCAAACGGCGAAGCGCGCGTGGACGCGGAAACGATTCTGTCGTCGCTCGCCGCGCTGGACGAGAGCGAGCTTCTGACGGCGGAGGAAATCTGGAAAGCGCCGGACGTGCTGCGGCTTTCGGCGGCGGGCGCGTTTGTTCACGCCGGAGAAAAGGCGCTGGCCATGCAGGCGGCGTGGCGGCGCGCCGAGCGCTGGGCAGCCGCGGAAAACGCCGAGCCAGTCTATGAGGAGGAGCAGGCGTTCTTCGCGCACGCGCTGGCGCTGGTCGGCGCGGCGGGCGACGCGGAGAAGCGCCGTCTGCTGATGCGCGCGCTGGCGCTGCTTGGGCGCGACGAGGAAAGCTGCGTACAGGCGGCGCAGGACGCGGAGAGCGCCGGGCGGCTGGAAATGGAAAACCTGATGGCCGCCGTGCGCGCGCTGGACGAGATCAACTGGGAGGACGCGTTTGAGCGCGTGAGCTTTCTGGAGCGCACGCTGTGCCGCGACCCCGCCGGAATTTACGCGCGAATGGAGCGCGCGTCCCGGGAAATCCTTCGGCGCGAGGTGCGCGCGCTTGCCCGCGCCAGCGGATACCCGGAGCGCAGCGTGGCCTCGCTGGCGCTGGAAATCGCCGACGCGGAGGACGGCGTGTGCGGCGTTCTGTATACCGACAAGGGGCGTGCGCGTCTGGCCGACGCGATGGGCAGGGAGCGCGTGCGCATGCGCGCCGTCACGCCCGACCCGAGCGGCCGCGGCTATACGGCGCTGTATCTGTTGGTGTTTCTGATTCTGATGCTCGCGGCGGCGACGTTTGTGCGCGGCACGCTTTCGGTGCTTGCGGCGATTCCGGCGGCGTGGACGCTGGCAGGCATGCTGCTGAACCGGCTGTTTCAGCGCTTCGTGCCGGTGCGGCCACTGCTTCGGCTGAAAATGGACGAGGTGCCGGAGGACGCGGCGACGCTGGTCGTGATTCCGGCGCTGATTACCGGCAGCGAGCGCGGGGCGGAGCTGGCCGGGCAGCTGGAAACGCTGGGCGTGCTGGATAAAAGTGAGCACGTCGATTTTCTGCTGCTGGGCGATTTCCGGGACGGGAAGGAGCCGCAGACCGAAAAGGATGCGGAGATTCTCGACCGCGTGCGCACGGAAATCGCGCGGATGAACGCGCGCGCCGGGCGCGAGAAGTATTTCTTCCTGCACCGCATGCGCGAATATAATGAGGCGGACGGCATCTGGATGGGGCGCGAGCGCAAGCGCGGCGCTCTGTGCGACCTGAACGCGCTGCTTACGACGGGCGAAAACCGGTTTGCTGCCGAGGGGACGCGCGCCGCGGCGCTGACGGGGCGCTACCGCTATGTGTTCACCGTGGACGCGGACACGCAGACGATTCCGGGCATCGTCGAAAAGCTGATCGGCACGATTCACCATCCGCTGAACCGCCCGCGCGCGGACGGCCGCGGCTACGCCGTGATTCAGCCGCGCATGGAGCTGGCGGCGGACGGTCTCAGAAACCGCTTTCAGCACCTGTTCGCGGGCGCGGGCGGCGCGGATACGTACCATGTGTGCGCGCCGGACGTATTCCGCGACCTGTGCGGCGAGGGGCTGTTCGGCGGCAAGGGCATTTACGATGTGCGCGCATTTCTCGAACGCACCGAGGGCGCGTTTGACGACAATACCGTGCTCAGCCACGACATGATCGAGGGTCTGCTGGCGCGCTGCGGCTTCGCTGGAGACCTTGCGCTGTTCGAGGGCTTCCCGGCCACGCCGGACGCGTATCTGAAGCGCATGGAGCGCTGGACTCGCGGCGACTGGCAGCTTCTGCGCTATGCCTTCGGGCGGGTGCGGCTGTCGGCGCTGGGGCGGTTCCATATCTTTGACAACCTCCTGCGCAGTCTGTTTCACGCGTCGGTGGGCGCGCTTTTTGTGCTTTCCGTGTGGACGGGCAGCGCGGCGGCGCTGGTTTCAGCGCTCGCATGCCTGTTTTTGCCGGTCGCGCTTTCGCGCTTCCGCGGCCTTTCGCAGGCGGCGGGACGCTTCCTTCTGCTGCCCGCCATGGCTGCCACGGGGCAGGCCGCGGCGCTGCGCGCGCTGTATCGAATGCTGATTTCGCATAAGAGAATGTTGGAATGGGTCACTGCGGCGGACGCGGATCGAATGAACGGGAGCGGCAACGTGGCGGGCGTGGCGCAGGCGATTCTTTTGCTGCCCGCGCTGGCGCGCCCGGCATGGCTGCTGATCGCGCTGCCGCTCGCGGCGGCATTCGCGCTGGGCAAGCCGCTGCTTGACCGTCTGAGCGCCGACGACGAGGAAACGGTGTTTACGTCGCGCGCGTTCACGATGATGATGGAAACCGCCCGCGATACGTGGAAGTATTTCGAGCGCTTTGTGCCGCTCTCCGGCAACGGTCTGCCGCCGGACAACGTGCAGCTGGATCCCTGCGCGGGCGCGGCGGAGCGCACGTCGCCCACGAACATCGGCATGTATCTGATGAGCTGCGTGTCGGCGCGCGAGCTGGGGCTGATCGACCCGGGCGAGATGCGCGCGCGGCTTCGGGAAACGCTTCGCACGCTGCATTCGCTGCCCAAGTGGCACGGGCTTCTGTATAACTGGTATGACACGCGCACGCTGTATCCGCTGCGCCCGGCCTACGTTTCCAGCGTGGACTGCGGAAACCTGCTCGCCGCGCTGCTTGTGGCGCGCAGCGCCTCTCCGGAGGAGGACGCAGGGCGGTTCCAGTCGCTGATCGACGAAATGGAGCTGGAACGCCTGTACGACGAGGAGCGCGGGCTGTTCCGCATCGGCTACGACGCGGAGAAGGACGCGCCGGGGCAGTCGCATTACGACCTGCTGGCGTCCGAAGCGCGCATCCTGTCCTATGTGGCGATGGCCGAGCGCGGCATCCCCATGCGCCATTGGGAAAAACTGGGTCGTCCGTGCGCGCGGGTGCGCGGCGGCTGCGCGCTGTATTCGTGGAGCGGCACGATGTTTGAATATATGATGCCCTTCCTGTTCATGCCCTCCGCCACAAAGACGCTGCTGGGCGTGAGCGCCCGCGGCGCGGTCGGCGCGCAGATTCGAGACGGCGAGCGGCGGCGCAGGCCGTGGGGCGTATCCGAGAGCGCCTACCGCGCGTTTGACGCGGCGATGAACTATCAGTATCGCGCCTTCGGCATTGCCGAGCTGGCGCTGTCTGGCACGGACGAGGGCGGCGTGATCGCGCCATATGCGTGCATGCTGGCGCTTCCCGCCGCGCCGGAACGCGCCGCGCAGAACCTTCAGGAGATGACCGCGCAGGGGCTGCGCGGGGAGTTTGGCTATTATGAAGCGCTGGACGAGCGCCGCGAAAACGAGGGCGGCGTGGTGTTCAGCTATATGTCGCACCATCAGGGCATGGCGCTGTGCGCGCTGTGCAACGCGCTGACGGGCGGCCGCCTGAATCAGTATTTCATGCGTGCGCCGCGGGAGCGCGCCCTTTCCGTGCTGCTGAACGAGAAGCCGTTCGCCCGCCCGCCGCTGTTCCGCCGGCCGGTTTCGAACGCGCCGGCATCTGAGGAAAGCGCCCGCGCCCGCCGGCTTCTGCGCGGCGCGGCGCGCACGGCGTTTGCCGGCTCCGGGCAGGGGCACCTGCTGTTCGGGCAGGATGCGTGCGCGTGGCTGGACGCGGACGGAAACGGCTTCTACCGCAGGCTGGGCATCTACGCCAATCGCTGGCACGGCGACGCGGCGCGCTATCCCGAACGGCTGCTTCCGCGCGTGAAGGACGACGACGGCGAAATCGCGTTTTCCAAATGCGTATTCGAGTCGGGACTCGCGTCTTTCTTCGGGCGCGGCAGCCGGGGCAGCTATGAAATCTGCGCGTGCATCTCGCCGGAAACGGGCGCTATGCACATTCGCGTGCGCGTTCGCGCCCTGCGCGACGCGGAAATCACATGCGCGCAGCGCTTCCCGGTATCGCTGGCTGACGAAAACGCCATGTACGCGCATCCGGCGTTTCAGGCGTTGTTTGTGAAGGCGGCGACTGCGGGCGAGGGAGCCGTGCGCTATACGCGCATTCGCCGTTCGGCGGAGGATACCGATTTCACGCTGTACGCCGCCTGCGCCGGCGGCGAGGCTTTTGAGGAACCCGCGGAAGCGGGGCGAGAGGCGGAAATCGCCGTTTCCAGCCGCTGCCGCGCCCGCGTGAGCGCCGGGGAGACGAAGGATTTCTATTTCACCCTTGCGCTCGTGCGCGGCGGCGCAGAGGTATCCGGCGGTGCGGACGCGTTCCTGCGCGCGCAGTCGCTGGCCGGGGCGAGCGCCCGTTCGCTTTTGAATTTCTGCGGGCTGAACGGCGCGGTTACCGCGTCGCTCGACGCGATCTGCGCCCGCGCGCTGACGACGCGGCCGGAGACGCGCGTGCTTCCGTATCTGACCGGACGGGAGCTGTGGCCGCTGGGCATTTCCGGCGACCGGCCGATCCTGCTGCTGTCCGCGCGCGCGGCGGCGCGGCGCGAAGCGCTTTCAAGGCTGATCCGCGCGCATGAATATCTGGAGCGGGCGGGGGTTCCGCTGACGATGGCGGTGCTGTGCGCCCGGAAAAACGAATATCGCCAGCCTGCGAGCGAGGAAATTGACCGGCTGATTTCCGCCAGCCATCTGAACGCGCGTCGGAACCGCGAGGGCGGCGTGTATGTGCTGGACGCGGGGCGGCTGGACGACGCGCAGCGCGCGCTTCTGACGGCGCTGGCCGTGAATCGAAGCGAGCCCGCGCGTCCGGCGGAAGCGTTCGCCAGCCTTCCCGCCCTGCCCATGGAGCGCACGCTGCCGCCCGCCGCCCGGCTGGCGGACAACGGCTACGGCGGCTTTGCTGACGACGGCTATCAGATCGACGTGCTTCCGAACTGCGACACGCCGCGCCCGTGGGCGAACATCCTGTCCAACGCGGACTTCGGCCTGCTGGTCACGGAAAAGGGCGGCGGCTTCGCGTGGCACGGCAACAGCCGCATGGGGCGGCTTACGCCCTTTGACAACGACGTCGCCCGCGAGGGCTGGGGCGTGCGCCTGTACGCGGTGACGGAGAAGGGATACGCGCCGCTTTTGCCGCAGGAGCGCCCGCGCGGCGCGTACCGCGTGACACACGCGCCGGGGGAAACGCGCTTTGAATGCGCGTTCGACGGCCTGTCCGCCCGCGCGCGCTGGCATGTGGACGCGGCGGAGAGTGTCGCGTGTATGACCGTGGAAATCGAAAACGACGCGGAGGAAACGCGCGCCGTGACGCTGGTCGCGGCCTGCGATTTCCTGATGGGCGACAACGTGCGCGACCGCAGGCTGCTGTCCGTGGCCGGGGAAAACGGCCTGATCGTCGCGCAGGGGCGCATGGAGGGCGTAGGCTTCCTTTCGGGCGCGGTCTGCGAGCGTGAAAAGCTGCCGGAGCATTATGAGCTGGCGGACGCCTGCGTAAGCGCCGCAGTCAGCGTCGCGCCGGGCGAACGCGCCGGGCGCAGCTTCCTGCTCGGCTGGGCGCCGACCAAAATGGATGCGGAGCGCCTTGTGGCGAAATTTTCCCCGTGCGATTCGCTGGAATGCACGCGCGCCTGCTGGCAGAACCGCCTGTCCCGCGTGAAGGTGCGCACGGGCGACGAGCTGCGCGACCGGCTGCTGAACGGATTTGTGAAATATCAGGCGCTGGCGTGCCGCGTGTTCGCGCGCACGGGGCTGTATCAGCCCGGCGGCGCCTACGGCATGCGCGACCAGCTTCAGGACATGCTGTGCGTATTGTATATGGAGCCCGCCCTTGTGCGCGCGCATCTGCTTCGCTGCGCGGCGCATCAGTTTGAGGACGGCGATGGCATGCACTGGTGGCACGAGCCGTATTCCGGCGTGCGCACGCGCATTTCCGACGATATGCTCTTCCTGCCCTTTGTAACCGCCGAATACGTGCGTGCGACCGGGGATGCGGATGTGCTTCGCGAGACGGTTCCGTATCTGCGAAACGTCGAGATCCCGGAGGGGCGGGAGGATCGCTACGGCGAGGCCGAGCCGTCCGACGTGCGCGAATCGCTGCACGGGCATTGCATGCGCGCGTTCCGCAGGGCGAACGCGACCGGCGAGCACGGTCTTGCGCTGATGGGCGCGGGCGACTGGAACGACGGCATGAACCGCGTGGGCGCGCGCGGCCGCGGCGAGAGCGTGTGGCTGAGCGAATTTCTTTCGTACACCGCGCGCCTGTACGCGCCGCTGTGCCGGGAGGAGGAAGAAAAACGGGCGCTCGAAGCGATGGCCGACCGGCTGAAGCGCGCCGTGGAGGAAAGCGGCTGGGACGGCGAATGGTATCTGCGCGCGATTGACGACGATGGGAACCTTCTGGGCTCCGCGTCGGCCAGATGCTGCCGAATCGACCTGATCGCGCAGGCGTGGGCGGCATTGAACGGGCAGGACGCGGCGCGCGTGCGGCAGGCGCTGGACAGCGCGGATCAATATCTGGTAGACCGCGACGCGTATCTGGTGCGGCTGCTCGACCCGCCGTTTACCGGAGACTGCCCCGACCCCGGCTATATCGCCGCCTATCCCGCGGGCGTGCGCGAAAACGGGGGACAGTATACGCACGCGGCCACATGGCTGGCGGCGGCGTTCGCGAAGGCGGGCGACGCGAACCGGGCATGGGAAATTCTCGACATGCTGCTGCCGCTGCGCCGCACGGCTGACGCGGCCGGCGTACGCCGGTACGGCGCGGAGCCGTATGTGATTCCCGCCGACATCCGCGCGTCCGGCGCGGAAAAGGGGCGCGCGGGCTGGACATGGTACACCGGCGCGGCCGCGTGGACGGAGCGCGTGCTGCTGCGCGACCTGTTGGGACTGGAAATCGAAAACGGCCGCGCGCGCATCCGGCCGCTGCTCGCCGAGGGGATGAAGGAGGTGTCCGTCGAGCTGACTGTCGGAAGCAGCCGCTATATTCTGGCGTCCGACGAAGCCGCGTCCGACGCGAAAACGTGGATCGACCTCGTCGACGACGGGCAGGTGCATATGGCGCGCTTTCCCATGCGGGGGTAAATGAAATTGGGAACGCTTTCGCCGGAGATGGACGGAAGCGTTCCCTTTTCATGGAATCAGGTTACGCGAGCGGTGTTCTTCGGGAGCCAGCCGACGCGGTCGGGCAGGGCGACGGCGATCCAGCCGTTTTCGGATGCGGCGACGTAGGGATAGGACGCGCCCGGCGCGGCGGATTGGAGAACGGCGTAGGGATCGCCGTTTCCGGCGCGTATGCTGCTCAAATCCTTTACCCGCACCATGCTCACATCGTTTTGTGTAAAGCGACGGATTGCATCATTTTGTGATGCGACATGCTGGTAACTCAATCCCACCAGCACGAAAGCCATTATGGACATTGCGGTTAAAAAGCCGTAAAAAACGACCCATCCAACATCCTTGACCAAATCCCGGATCACCTGCCTGATCAGTGTCATATCATCTTCCCCCTTTCCCCAACCGTGCGGCTGTTCCGCAGTAGCCCGCCCAGTTCAAAATCAGTGAGAACAGTACAAACCCTGCCGTAGTACCTATCAGCAGCGTGGTCAGATCACTGCCCGGCATATAGGTCAGCCCCCGGTACAGCGCCACGCCGAAAAGCAGAGCAGCAGTCAGTGCAATACCCATCGCCGTAAGGGTGGAGCGGAGGAACAGCCGTGCTTTTGACAGCCCAAACAAATGATAGATGTCTGCAAATCGTCTCAGCTCTGAGCTGGCGCAAAATGAGCGGCTTTATAACGTGGAGGCCACCAACAACGTCCATGTCGGCGGCAAGCGGGTGCGTGGTTTTATGGGCATTGAGGTGGTTAATCCGCTGCCATATTAAAAATGAGAACCGGACTTCAAAAGTGCCGTACACGCCGTACACTCTGTACGGCTGTTTTCAACTTCATTTTCAAAAAACAGTTTTGCTTGTGCTTGCCGCAAAGCATTTCACGGCAGAGTGTAAAACCGGCCGCTTACAAAGCTATGGACAGCCGCTCGGTACGCAAAACCGGCGTACAGAAGCGTACACAAGAAGGTTTTTCTGTACCGAGCCGTACACAACGAAACTGTTTTTACAGCCGCACAGCGGCAGAAAGGAACGAGTATGAACTATCTGAACAACAAACCCATCATTATTGGCATTGACCACGGGTATGGGAACATCAAGACCGCCCACACCTGCTTTCCCACCGGCGTGACCGCCCATGACAAGGAGCCGACCTTCAAAAACGACCTGCTGATCTACGAGGGTGGATACTACACCATCGGCGAGGGACACAAGGAGTTTGCCGCCGAAAAAATGATGGACGGCGACTATTATCTCCTAACCCTCGCCGCCATCGGGCGGGAGCTGCGCATCCGCCATGTCACCTCCGCCCGCGTTCATATAGCGGCGGGGCTGCCCCTCACATGGGTCAGTGAACAGAAGGACGCTTTCCGTGCATACCTCTTGCAGAATGACAGCGTAGATTTCACCTTCCGGGGCGCGAACTACCATGTGGAGTTTGCCGGAGCGGATATCTTCCCGCAGGGCTTTGCCGCCGTCGCCGGGAATTTGGGGCAGTTCAGAGGAACAAATATGCTCTGCGACATCGGCAACGGCACCATGAACGTCATGTATATCAACAAGCGCAGGCCGGTTCTGAGCCGCTGCTATACAGAGAAATTCGGGACGCACCAGTGTATGCTGGCCGTCCGGGAGAGTGTGCTGCGGCAGTTCGGCAAGACGTTGGACGACGCCACCATCGAGCGTGTGCTGCGCAAGGGGACGGCAGACATCGGGGAACGCTACCTGACCGCCATCCGCGAGACTGCTGCGGAGTATGTGACCGGTATCTTCCGCAGACTGCGGGAGCATGAGTACGACCCGGAGCTGATGCGGCTCCATGTGGTGGGCGGCGGGAGCTGCCTTGTACGGAACTTTGGAGAATATGAGAAAGGGCGCGTCAGCTTCAACGATGATATCTGCGCTACCGCCAAGGGCTATGAGCTGCTGGCGGAACGCAGGATGAAGAAAACGGGCGGTATCGTATGAGCAAGAATATATACGCGACCACGCTGCGGCTGAATCTGGACAACCCCGCAGACCGGGCGGCATGGGAGCATTTGCAGCGGCTGGACAGGGTGCAATACCGCTCTGTGAGCCGTGCCGTGGTTGCCGCTGTCAACGCCTTCTTCGACAGGCAGGAACGGCTTGCCTCCGATCCTTATCTGGAAACCCGCGAGAAGGAGGATGCTTTTCTTCTGGAAATTCGTGAGACCATCCGGAGTAGCTTGCAGGGAGTCATGCACATGAACTTTGCCCCATGGATGCATCTCATGCAGGGCGCAGTCCCAGCAGATACGGCGGTAAAAGCGGAAGATTCTGCGGATATGGACGCTGCTTTGGACTTTGCGGACAGTTTTTGATATCAAAGCCGCCTATTCTGATAGCAGTGCTGATAGCAATTCTGACGAATTTGCTATCTCACATGAAAACCGAAAATACTGTACCACCAAAAGTCGGCTGTTTGATACCACGGTTGGTAGCAAGCAGCCGACTTTTACTATCATGAAGGGAGACTTTAGCCATGAACACTATGACCGAAAACGAGAAGAAGCTCTTGCAGGCTAAGCACCGCTTAGAGGAAGCGCAGATGCGTGACCGCAAAAAGGAGCGTAACGCACGAACGCGCAGGCTTATTCAGGAGGGCGCGGTTTTAGAAAAGGTGCTGCCGGAGGTGCGGACGATGGAACCGTCTGTGCTGGAGGATTATCTGATACAGAAGCTGCCGCAGCACGATTAAGTCCGCTGGGAGGTCTCCGGGAAACCGGGGGTATTCCTTTTTCCCTCCCCGAAGGGCGCACTTACTCACCACCTGCCAGAGGCAGGCGGTGGTATCCCTCCCGTTGGTCGGGCACGCGCGCTCTCCGAGGGGGACTGCGGCTTCTGCGGAAGCCTCCAGACAATGCCACAGCCACTTGCGGGTGCTGCTGTCATCGTCTGCGCAGACGGCAAAACACAACCACAGACGTGCTTGTGCGGTAGGTTACTATAAGTAACCCACCTGCCGCCTGCCTGCGCAAACCTGCCACCGGCAGCTTTGCCGCAGATAGGGCGTCGCTTGAGGCGACCCCCTTTTCTTTTTTGCGAAAAAGAAACAAAAAGCCAGAGCGCAGAACGATGGTGTCACGGTTCGTTACCCCATCTTCGAGCGAGGACGCAAAGGGTGTGAGTTCAACGCACACCATTGTTCATTGGCAAGTGTCTGAAACAAGGGCGCAAAGGGTCTAAATTGAGATTAGACCCTTTGCATGGAAAAGCTGTGCAGGGGTCACTGTTTCAATGACCCCCTGCTGGCAGAAAGGAGATCGTTTGGCAATCTATCATCTGGAAGCGAAGGTAGTCAGCCGGGGCGCGGGACGCTCCGCCGTGGCTGCTTCCGCTTATCTGAGCTGTTCCCGCTTGTATAACGATTACGATGGGATACAGCATGACTACACAAAAAAGCAGGGGCTTGTCTGGCAGGGAGTATTTCTGCCGGAATATGCTCCGCAGGAGTGGCAGAGTCGTGAAAAGCTATGGAACGCCGTGGAGGAAGTGGAGACAGCCAAGGACAGCCGGTTGGCGCGGGAATTTATAGTTGCCCTGCCCATAGAGCTGAACCGTGAGGAACAGATCGAGTTGCTGCAAGAATTTATCCGGGAGCAGTTCGTATCAGATGGAATGTGCGCCGATGCTGCCATCCATGACACCGACGGTCACAATCCCCATGCCCATATCCTGCTGACGGTGCCGCCCGCTGGATGAACAAGGCAAGTGGCAGTACAAGACCGAGAAAGAATACCTCTGTATGAAAAACGGCAAGGAACGCGGCTTCACCGCCGCTGAGTTCCGGACAGCACAGAACGAGGGTTGGGAGAAACAGTATCCCTACAGGGTCGGCAAAAAGAAGGTGTATATGACGCCATCCGCCGCCGATGCGCAGGGGCTTGTCCGGACTGACAAGCATCCCAAAAGCACTCGCTACGGCAGACAGAACCCCATCTCCGAGCGCTGGAACAGCGAGGAGCAGCTTGCGGCATGGCGGGCGGCATGGGCTGACGTGTCCAACCGCTATCTGGAACGCGCCGGGCGGGAGGAACGCATTGACCACCGCAGCAACGCCGCACGGGGACTGGATGAGATTCCTACCATCAATGAGGGTGCGGCAGCGCAGGCGTTGGAGCGCAAGGGAATTATCTCTGACCGCTGCGAGATCAACCGGGAGATACGAGAGCAGAACAAGCTCATCCGCGCGATTCGCGACGAGATCACAAAGCTGAAAAACACGATTATGACCTCCATCCCCGCCCTTGCCAAAGCTCTTGAAACAGCCCGCAAGGGTATTTTGCTGCTGCGGTATTCGTGGCTCTATCATACCGGCGCGGCTGAAAATCTGGAGAATAATATTCAGTTGATCCGATCGGACTATGAGTGGTTCCTGACGATACGGAAGCTGCTGCGTGAGAAATCCAAGCAGAAAAAGGCGCTGACCGCTGAACTGAAATCGCTCAGCCCAACGAGCTTCCTGTGCCGTGGGGAAATCAAACGGGAGTTGGCTGCTGTCACCGAGGACATGGAAGAACTGAAATCCGAGCTGTCCATGCTGCTTTCGGAGTTTGACAAAACAGACCCAGACAGTATGAAGGAGGTCAGGCAGCGGATTGACGCTATGACCGCCAGCAAAACGGGGTTTGAAACCATTGCAGCAAAAGCCGCAGACAGCATGGATGCCGAAGTGGAAAAATACCGTGCGTTGCAGGAACAGGCGAGAGCCGTTGACGCAGATGAGCTGCACGCCGCCCGTATGGAGCTGCGCGGCGAAATGACCGCAGCCGTGCGGGAGAAAATCAAGGACACCTTCAGCAAGAGCTATGACTATGACCGTTTTCGTCAGGCTGACCAAGATGTATCCGAGCTGCTGGGTGAGCCGCATCCGGACGCGCAGCGTTCCATCCGCCGCAGACTGAAAAGGGGGAGGGAACAGCCTGCTCCGGACATTCAGACCCGTAAACACAAAAACGAAGTTGAATTGTGAGAAAGGAATTGTATATGAAAAAATCATCAGCATTGACGAAATCAACAAAGCCATGCTGGAGGACAATGAGAATGCCGTTATCATTGACCTCTGCAACTTTATCGACATCGAAAGCTGCTTCGACCTCATCTTCGACCCACCAGAGAGCTTCCTTGCTACTTGCAAAAAATACTGGGAGGACTTCTATAACGAGATGATGTGCGCTAAACCCTCTGTACCCACCTTCTATGCGTGTGACGAGGACGGCACACTGTACTTTTACCACGGGAAGAGCCGTATTCGTGTGTCGGAGCATTTCAAGTCGCAGGGCAAGACCTACAGCGAACTGGCGGCGGAGGCCATCCGCTTTGCGGCGGGGGTGGGAAAAGCAGCTGCCATGGCAAGCTGAAGGAGATTTACAAGGTTATCGTTGAATTGGGCCCGCGCTTATGGTATGATTTACTCAGCAAGAGTATTGTAAGCGTGGGTTGTTTCGAGAAGAGGAGGCTTTTATAAATGAAACAACCATACAATACCGCACTTTATATGAGACTGAGCCGTGACGATGCGAACTTCGGCGACAGCGTATCCATCGAGACCCAGCGTACCATTCTGCGACGCTTCGCCAGCGAAAATAACCTCCATGTAGTAGGGGAATATGTGGATGACGGTTGGAGTGGTACAAATTTCGACCGACCTAATTTCCAGCGCATGATGGCGGACGTTGAGGCAGGAAAGGTGAACTGCATCGCCAGCAAAGACTTATCCAGATTTGGTCGTGAACACATCATGATGGACTACTATCTGGAATTTGTATTTCCGGAGAAGGGCGTCCGCTACATCGCTGTTTCCGACAACGAGGACACGGAGAAGGGGCTTTCGGATTTTGTGCCGTTCAAGAATTTATTCAACGAGTGGTTTGCAAAGGACACCAGCCGCAAGGTAAAAAACTCCCTCCACGCCAAGTTTATGGCGGGAGAGCGCACCTTTGCCTATGCGCCGCTGGGCTACAAGCGCGACCCGGAGATAAAGAACCGTCTGGTCATCGACGAGGAGACACGATGGATCGTGGAGAAGATTTTCGACCTTGCCTTTCATGGGGCGGGCGCGGCAAAAATTACGGGCATATTGTTAGATGAACAGGTGCCTACTCCCGGCTGGCTGAACTACTCCCGCTACGGCACCTTCGCCAACATCTATGCCGATGCACCGGAGAAGAAGCGCTATGCATGGACGATTGCGCAGGTCAAGAGCATCATCAAGAACGAGACCTACATCGGTAATAGCGTCCACGGGATGCAGACCAACATTTCTTTCAAGAACAAGAAGAAGGTTCGCAAGCCGCAGGAGGAATGGCTACGGGTGAAAAATACCCACGAAGCCATTATTCCCAAGGAAGTGTTTGAGCAGGTACAGGATCAAATCGCCAGTCGGCGCAGAAAAATCAAGAACGCTCCTACTACGCAGATTTTTGCTGGTCTTGTGAAATGTGCAGACTGCGGCTGGACAATGAGTTTTGGTACGAACAAGAACAACAGCAAGCCTTTTAGTTACTTCAACTGTACCTCTTATCGCCAGCATGGGCCAAAGCATTCCGACTGCACCTCTCACTATATCCGCTACGACACCCTGTATGCATACGTTCTCAGCCGCCTACAATACTGGTCGGCACAGGCGGATGTGGGTGTAGAACACCTGAAAGGGCAGTTGTTCCATGCCAACGACAGGGAGCAGCAGCGGATGACAAGAATGAGGGAGGCAGAGCTGAGACGGGTGCAGAAGCGGCAGAAGGAGCTGGACAGGCTGTTCACAAAGCTCTATGAGGACTGGGCATCGGAGCGCATCTCTGAGTACAACTTCAATGCCCTATCTGAGAAGTATCAGAGCGAGCAAGCAGATGTGCTGGCGAAGGTCGAGCGGCTGCAAGCCGAGCTTGCCACGGAGCAGCAGACTTCGGCCAGCATTGACCAGTGGATTAGTCTCATCCACCAGTACGCCAACCCGGAGGAACTGACTGTCGAAATGCTCAACGCCCTAATTGAGAAGATCGTCGTTCACGAGAAAACCACAGGCGAGGACGGCGAGAAGGAACAGACCGTCGATATTTACTACCGCTTTGTGGGTAAAATCGACTAAACCCCCATTTTGTATCCTTATGTTGGGGAAAACGGGGAGTCGCTGCCGGACGTTGCCCTGCTTCCCGATCTGGCTGCGGTATTGCATTGTTCCGTAGACACGTTGTTGTCCGGCGGAGGTGAATGCCGCGCGTATCGGAGACACATAACGGTTGCCCAGATGCGCGGAGCCATGGAGAGTCTGAACCAGATAGGGGAATTGC
>SFHK01000016.1 GCA_004556395.1 Clostridiales bacterium | reverse complement strand
TGTGCTGGCGGATTTCTAAAATCCCCATGCATGCTCGCGCGTGTCCGCGGGCGCGGGGTTCGTGGTGGCGCTGACGGGGGACATCATGACGATGCCCGGGCTTCCCAAGGTTCCCGCGGCGGAGAAGATCGACGTGGACGACGAGGGGAACATCACGGGACTGTTCTGATTGCGTCGGGTTATAGGGAGAGGCGCGCATAAGAGACAGTCTGAAGGTTCACGCGGCGGAGAGCGTTGACGCGGGCGGGCACGGGAATATTACGGAGCGATTCACGGAGAACTGAGTTACGGACGGGACGAAATTTCGCCGACAGGAGGCATTTTGATGAAATACATCGTGGCACTGGATCAGGGAACGACGAGCTCGCGCGCGGTCGTGTTTGATGAAAACGGCGCGCTTGTGGCGTCGCACGGCATTGAGTTCAGGCAGATTTATCCCAAGCCCGGCTGGGTCGAGCACGACCCGGAGGACATTTACGAAAGTCAGCTGAACGCGCTGCGCGCGGCGGTGGAGAAGGCGGGGATCGACGCGGCAGACATTCTGGCCGTGGGCATCGCCAACCAGCGCGAGACGGCGCTTCTGTGGGAACGAGAGACGGGCAGGCCGCTGCACAACGCGATCGTGTGGCAGTGTCGCCGCACCGCGCCGCTGGTCGAGCGCCTGAAGGAGGACGGTCTGGGCAACACCATCCGCGACCGTACGGGACTGATTCCGGACGCGTATTTTTCCGGAACGAAGCTCGAATGGCTGCTCGACAGCATCGACGGCGCGCGCGACCGGGCGCAGAACGGGGAGCTGTGCTTCGGCACCGTGGACAGCTTTCTGGCGTATCGCCTCACGGGCGGGCGCGCGCATGTGACCGACGCGACGAACGCGTCGCGCACGATGCTGTTCAACATTCACAAGCAGGAGTGGGACGAGGTGCTTCTGCGCGCGATGGACATTCCCGCGCCGCTTTTGCCGACGGTCGTCGATTCGTCGGGCGTGATCGGCATGCTGGACAAGTCCATTCTTGGACGCGAAGTTCCCATTGCGGCGATGGCGGGCGACCAGCATGCGGCGCTGTATGGGCAGGCGTGCTTTGGCCCGGGCGAGGCCAAGAATACCTATGGCACGGGCTGCTTCGTGCTGATGAACACCGGCGCGCGGCCGGTTCGCAGTCAGTTTGGGCTGCTGTCCACCGTCGCTTGGCGCGTGAACGGCAAGCCGACCTACGCGCTGGAGGGCAGCGTGTTCGTGGCGGGCGCGGCGATTCAGTGGCTGAGGGACGAAATGAAGCTGATTTCGACCGCGGCGGAGTCGGAAACGCTGGCGCGATCGCTCGCGGACAACGGCGGGGTTTATCTGGTCCCGGCGTTCACCGGCATGGGCGCGCCGTACTGGGATATGTACGCGCGCGGCACGATCGTCGGCCTTACGCGTGGAGCGGGACGGGCGCATATCGTGCGCGCGGCGCTGGAATCCATTGCGTATCAGTCGGCGGACGTGCTCGAGGCCATGGAGAAGGACGGCGGCGTGCGCATGGCGGCGCTGCGCGTGGACGGCGGCGCGAGCGCGAATGAGTTCCTGATGCAGTTCCAGAGCGACATTCTTGGTGTGCCGGTCGTCACGCCGCAGGTAACGGAAACCACGGCGCTGGGCGCGGCCATGCTGGCCGGACGCGCGGTGGGACTGTGGGACGACAACCGGCTGAAAACCGTGTGGCAGAGGAAGAAGGAATTCCGTCCGACCATGCCGGGCGAGAACCGGGAGCGGCTGCTTCAGCAGTGGCGGCGGGCGATCGAACGCGCGCGAAAGTGGGAGGAAGAGTAGCGTGCTGAAGGCGGGAATTGGGATGGAACGGCTTTCGAAAGAGGAATATTTGGAAAATCCCTGCGGCTATGCTTCGATTCCGTACTGGAAGGCAAAGAAGGTTTGCGTGTCGGAGGAAATGCGAATTGTGCACAACTCGGCATATGACCGGCGGAAGTATGCGGCATATTCGGACGAACCGTATTTTCGTTTGCTGCATCCGTTGAAGAAGCCGTGTGCGCCTGTACTTCCGCAGGGATATTCATGCGGCGCGGCTACGTTGCGAGAGTTTGCGGAGCATATCAACCGCTGCTATGGTGGGGCTTGCGTTTCCGAGGAGAAATTGCGGGATTATACCGCGCGTCCGGTATACGATGAACGCTTGTGGCTGGCGGTGCGGAATGATCGAACCGGAGAGCTTGCGGCGACGGGCATTGCCGAACTGGACAGGGAGATAGGCGAGGGCATTCTGGAATGGATTCAGGTGTCAGAGGACTGCCGCGGGCGCGGACTGGGACGCTATCTCGTGTCCGAATTGTTGTGGAGAATGCGCGGGCGGGCGCTGTTTGCTACGGTTTCGGGCCAGTGCAATAACCCAAGTCAACCGGAACGACTGTATCGCGGTTGCGGGTTTACTGGGGACGATGTGTGGCATGTTCTGAGGAAAAAGGCATAGAGAGAGAAAAGGAAGCCCCGCGGACGATTGGCAAAACCTTTCGTCCGCGGGGCTTTTATGCCGTCAGAGGGTTGTATGCGGCTTATTCGAGGCCGTAGTACACGGCGAGGTTCTCAAGGTAGTCTTCCAGGCCGCGGTCGTTGAGACCCTTCAGGTAGGCGTTCCACGCTTCATCGTCGTTGATGTCCAGCTGACCCATGATGAACTGGGTGTCGGTGGACTTCACGTAATCGTTGATGGTGGTGCTGTAGTTGGCAACCTTGGTCTTTACGTCCTCATCGGTGCACCATACGACGTCCGGAATGTGATGGTTCACGTAGTAGGGTTCGTAGGTCTGCGCGGCATGCACCAGCGCGTAGGTGTTGTCGGTGTAGATCTTCTCGGGATCCATGGTAGTGGCGTAGCGGATCTCGGCCTTATCGGCGCGCGGGAAGGAGCCGGAGTTCCACAGCGCTTCGATGTCGGGCACGAGGCGGGAGATGGACTTGTCGCCGCCGAAGAAGCTCTTGGAGTCAACCCACTCCCAGTCCTTGCCTTCCACACCGTAGTGGCCGACATAGGTGCCTTCCTCGCCGATGAACCAGTCGAGGAACTTGAAGGCGATTTCGGGGTTTTCGCACTTGGTGGAGATGGCGCCGACCATGTTGAAGTTGCCGCCAAAGCGCGCCGCGCTCTGCTGGGTGCCGTCATCGCCCTTCAGGGGCGCGATGGGCTCGTAGTCAACCCAGTTGAGCACGTTGGCGTCGATGACGTCGCCCTGATACCAGATGGGCATAACGCCGATCACGGCATCGTCGGAGGGCTTGTTGAGGATGGCCTGGAACTGGGTCTTGTCCTGTACGTAGGTTTCCTCGGCGATCAGGCCGTTGGCGTACAGGTCGGCGATGTACTTGAGGCCTTCGCGCCAGCCGTCGGTGTTGGCGTGGAACGCGATCTGGCCGTCGTCGGTGATGGTGTAGTAGTTGTCGGTGTACAGCTCAAAGGGATTCATCAGGAAGCAGATGGGGTCGGACTTGCGGCCGTTGTAGTAGCCCATCAGCGGGATCTCGTCGTTTTCGCCGTTCTCGTTCAGGTCGGTTTCCTTGATGGCGATGAGCAGATCCTTGAACTCTTCGGGGGTGGTGGGCATTTCCATGCCGAGCTTCTCGAGCCAGGACTGCTTCACGAACATCTTGTATTCGCTGTCCTTATGCACGCCGCTGTCGGTGTACACGAAGGTGTAGATGTTGCCGTCGGGCGCGGTGAGCATGTCCTTGTAGCCGGGGTTGGCTTCGAGAACGGCCTTGTAGTTGTAGCCCTGCGTCTCAATCAGGTCGTTGAGGGGGAGGAGCATCTTGGCTTCCATGCCCATCAGAATCTTGTCGGTGCTGAACCAGGGGCCGAGGAAGATGTCCGGCCACTCGTCGCTGGCGAGCATCAGGTTGTAGGCGGTGTTGGCGTCGTCGGTATAGAACTGGAAGTTGATTTTGACGCCAAGCTTTTCTTCGATAAACTTGGTCATGTCGCAGTTGACATAGTCGCGGTTGGCGACGTTGCCGGTCCACACGGTGAGGGTCACGACTTCGTCCGCGATGGGATACACGTTTTCGTCGGACGCCGTGACGGCGCTGGCGGACGCGCAGACCATCATCAGGATGGCCATGAGCAGTGCGAGTTTCTTCATGGGAAATACCTCCTTGTGTTCTATCTTGAGCGCTATGCGCCAAAGATGCTCCGTTTAGCCCTTTACCGCGCCGATCATGACGCCCTTCACGAAGAAGCGCTGAACGAACGGGTAGATGATCATGACCGGCAGGGACGAAACCACGATGACGGCGTACTTCATGACGTTGCGGCGCTCCTCCAGCGCCATCAGCGTGCTGATGTCCAGCTGATCGATGTCCGTGGTGTTGAGAATCAGAATCTCGCGCAGGAACAGGGACAGCGGGTAGTAGCTGCGCCTGGTGGACACGTAGACCATCGCGTCGAAGTAGGCGTTCCAGATGCCGACGGCGTAGAACAGGCCGATGACCGCCAGAATGGGGCCGGACAGCGGCAGCAGGATGCTGAACATGTAGCGGATGTTTCCGCAGCCGTCCAGCTGCGCGGATTCCAGCAGCTCGCCGGGAATCGAGGTTTTAAAGTAGGTGCGCATGACGATCATGTTGTAGACCGACAGGCAGCCCGGCAGCAGAAGCGCCCAGCGGGTGTTCAGAAGACCCAGCTTCTGAACGACTAAGAAGGTGGGAATCAGGCCGCCGGAGAAGTACATCGTGACCATCGCGAGCAGCATGATGACCTTGCGGCCGGCGAAGTCGCTGCGGGACAGGGGATAGGCCATCAGCACCGTCATGGCCAGACACAGCGCCGTGCCGCACACCATGTAGAACAGCGAGTTTCTGTAGCCCATCCAGATGTCCTTGTACTGAAGCACGGCCTCGTAGCCGGCCAGCGAAAAGCGCTTGGGAATCAGGGACAGGGACATGGTGGCCGTGCCCGCCGAGAACGACGCGGAAATGACGAACAGCAGCGGGTAGGCGATGATGATCAGGAACAGGCACAGCGCGATGAAGTTGATTGTGAGGATGATTTTGTCGCCCACCGTATCGCGCACGAAGAGATTGCCTTTTTGCTTTTTCATAGCGCGTCGCCTCCTCAGAACAGAGAGCTTCCGCTCAGACGGTCGGATACCTTGTTTACAATCAGCAGCATGAACACGTTCACCAGCGACACAAACAGGCCGATGGCCGTGGCGTAGGAATACTGGGGCGTGGAGGAGGCGATGCCCTGCTTGTACACGTAGGTGGAAATGACCTCGCTCACGTCCAGATTCAGGCTGTTCTGCAGAAGGTAAATCTTCTCATAGCCGACGGAGAGAATGCTGCCGCAGCTCATGATCAGCAGGATGGAGATCGTCGGCGCGATGCCGGGCAGGTCGACGTGCCAGATGCGCTTCAGGATGTTTGCGCCGTCCACGATGGCGGCCTCGTGCAGCTCCGGCGAGATGCCGGACAGCGCCGCGATATAGATGATGGACGAATAGCCCACGCCCTGCCACACGCCCGACCACACGTAGATGGGACGGAAGTATTCCGCCTTGGCCATGAAATAGACGCTTTCGCCGCCCAGCGCGTTGATGAGCATGTTCAGAATGCCGCTGCGCTGATCGAAGAACTGAAGAATCAGGCCGACCATGACGACGGTGGAAATGAAGTGCGGAGCGTAGGAGACCAGCTGCACCGTCTTTTTGAAGCCGGAAAGGCGCGTGTAGTTCAGCATCAGCGCCAGAACGATCGGCAGCGGGAAGGTGCAAAGCGAATACAGGCTGATCAGGATGGTGTTTCGCATGATCTGCTTGAAGTTGAAATCCGTCATGAAGGTCTGAAAATGCTTGAAGCCCAGCCACTGGCTGCCGGAGATGGAGCGCGCGGGCGAGTAGCTGCGGAAGGCAATCTGCACGCCGTACATCGGAATATACTTAAAAATAATCAGGTATGCGACGGGGATGGATACCAGCAGATACAATGCCCAATTATTGCGTATTTCCTTGCGGAAGCGTTCGAACCAGGATTTTTGATAAGGGATTATGACCCGATCGGATTTCATCATAAAACCACCTCCGAAAACAGCATCTATTGACAGATTCATTTCAATAGTACTATAATTCATACGCGATATCAATGTCAATTCTTGCGGATAGGTGCGCAATTCTTGCGCACGGAAAGAGGTGGGGAAAATGGTCAGGCGTCCCGTTCCGCCGCTGGTGAACGTAGGCCGGGCGTACTTTTATACCGGCGCCGCGCAAAGGTTTCCGTTTCAGGTTACGTCCTGCGGGCACTTTGTCGTGGGAGAGGGGTTTTATACCGAGAGAGACAAGCGCGAGGATTATCAGCTGCTTCATACGCTGGAGGGCGCGGGCTATCTGATCGTGGACGGCGTGCGCCGGGAGATTCCGACGGGCAGCTATGTGATGATCGATTGCAGCCGGTATCATTACTACGCGGTGAATGGCAATCACTGGGTGTACGACTATGTGCATCTGGCAGGGGACGGGATGAAGCCGTTTCTGGACAACGCGTTCACACTGCCGCTTCTGTTCTTCCCGTCCGAGGATACCATGCTGAACAGCTACATGAGCACGATTCTGAACACGCATATTCAGGACGACATTGTGGGCTACTCGCAGGCGTGCGCGCTGGGCGCGTCGATTCTCAATGAGATTGTGAAGGAGTGCGCGCGCAGCGAACAGCTGAACGCGAAGGAAATCGGAGAGCAGGGCAAGCGCAATATTGAGGGCGCGCTTCTGTTCATGCGCTGCCATTATATGGAGACGATTACGCTGGACGATCTGGTTCGGGAAACGTATATGACGAAGTATCACTTCTGCCACCGGTTCAAGCAGATCACGGGCATGTCGCCCTATCAGTTTCTGGTGCGCGTGCGAATCGAGAACGCGCGAAAGCTGCTGATGAACTGCGACGACACGCTGTATGCGATTGCCGAGCAGTGCGGGTTTGGGGACGCGGGCTCGTTTATCCGGCATTTCAAGCGGATTACCGGCCAGACGCCCGGCGAGCTGCGCGCCCAGTACAGAAAACGAATCGGAGAGGAATAGAACTTACGGGCGGTAGTCGATATTCGCTTTGCGCGCCTGCGCGAGCTGCAAACGATGGGACGGGAGGAGATAGGTCTTTCCGTCCTTTTTGAAATTCGCGCCGGTCTGGTGGAAGGTGAAGGGAACCTTAGCCGCTTCGCACTGGCGGCGCAGGGAGAGAACCCACTCAAAATCGCACGGGCGCGCGCCCTCATACGATTCGCCGCCCGCGGAGACCCACTGGATTCGGCCGGAGACCAGATAGCGTTCCAGATGAAGTTCTTCTAAAAGCGGGGAGGCCGCTACGCCGCGCGCGGCGGCGGGAAAATCCAGCAAAAGCGGAATGCGTTCGTCGGCGCGGCGCTGGTTTTCGGCGCTGACGGAAAGGCGCACGTTCGGATAGCCGTCGCCCCAGTCGAGCGGCAGCAGGGCGCGGGCGCGGTCGATGCGCTTGGTGAAAATTTCAAACGTACAGTCCGGGCGGGCGCGGATGATGCGGAAGGCGTCGCCGCGCCATTCGTCCGCGTCTTCCAGAAAGAAATCGGACGTGAAGCAGGTGAAGAAGGTCGTGCCGGCGGGATAGCGGAACTCGCCGCCGCGCCTGTGCGAAACCGGCCTGGAGAAGCCCGACGCGTTTTTGTGAATCGCGGTTTCCACGCCGCGCAGGCGGTCGAGCGCGAACACATAGCAGTGCGCGCAGCCCTCGCTTACGCGGCGGCAGCCGTGCCACGGATTCCAGAATTCAGTCATGAGCCTCTCCTTTGAGCGTGCGCCGCGAAAAAGAATTCGGGAGGGCGGATGCCCTCCCGGCGGATGTTACCCGATCTTTTCCTTCAGGAAGTCGACGGCTCTGTGGATGTCCGCCACGGGGCTGTCGCCGACCTCGCGCTCGATGGTGAGGAAGCCCTTGTAGCCGATGTCGTCCAGCGCCGCAAGGTACCTGTCAAACGGCACGCCGCCTTCACCCAGCGGAACCTCGAGGAACGCCGCGTCGGTGACCAGCGCGTCCTCGCGCACAAGGCCGTAGATGGCCTCCGGGTTGGAGTCGTGCAGCTTCACGCCGTCCTTGGCGTGGGTATGGACGATGTAATCCTTCAGGTTGTAAACCGCCTGCACGGGATCGTCGCCGGTGACCATCACGAAGTTCGCGGGGTCGAGGTTGACGGCCACGCCGGTGGAATGCAGGCTGTCGAGGAAATGCTTGAGCGTCAGGCTGGTTTCGGGGCCGGTTTCGATGGCGAAGTGCGCGTCGAGACTGTCGGCATAGGCGGCCAGCTCGCCGCACGCGTCCTGCAGAATGCGGAAGCGCGGATGCTCCTCGCTCGCGGGCACCACGCCGATGTGCGTGGTGACGACGCTGGTTTCAAGCTCCTTCGCCAGATCCAGAATGCGCTTGGAGCGCTCGATCAGCTGGGGATTCTCCTCAGGATTGTGGAAGCCGTGTCCAAGATCGCCGCACAGCGCGGAGATCACGAGCCCGCGATCCTTCACGGCGTTCAGGAAATCGCGGCGCTTCTGGCCGGTCAGGTTCTCGGGAGACATTTCGCCGCGCGTGGCGTACACCTGCACGCCCTGCGCGCCCAGACTGCGAGTGATGTCCAGCGCCTCGGGGAACGGTTTCCGGAAGGAATCCAGAATGATGCCAATCGGGAACTTGTACATGATTTTCACCTCATACCCTGTATTTTTCCTTATGAAACCATTGTACCGCATCCGGCGAAGAATTGCAAGCAAAATTGGTAATGTATAGCAATATAACAAAAACGATTGACGCTGGCGCGGCAGCGGGGTAAAATGGGGATGCATTCCGGAAATGCGAAATAACGGCAAGGAAGTGAGAATTATGAAAACGAACCGGTATAAGGCATGGCTGGCGGCGATTTTTGCCGCGGTGCTTCTGTTTACATCCAGCGCGCTGGCGGCGTCCTGCGGCCTTAGCTCGCAGAAGACGGACAAGGGCGCGCTGATCACGTGGAACGGCAGTCGCTGCCGTTCGTCCTGCACGCTGACGCTGTATCGGGACGGCTGGCCGGTCAAGTGCGCCTCCGTTTCCGGCGCGAAGGGACAGTGCCTGATTCCGAATTCCTATCTGAAGAAGGCGGGAACCTACACGGTTCGGCTGAAGAGTGGGAACGCGTGCGAAACCATCACGATCGGCACGGCAGGGAAGAAGACGGACGCGAAGACGGATGCGCCGTCCACGGATGTTCCGTCGACCGATGAGCCGTCAAGCGGGGGCGTTACCTCGAGCTCGGCGGCAGAACAAGTCATTCGCCTGGTAAACGCGGAGCGCGCGAAGCAGGGGATTGCGCCGCTTACGCAATCCGCGGAGCTGACGCGCGCCGCCTGTGTGCGCGCCGGGGAGATCGTTTCGAAATTCAGCCACACGCGCCCGGACGGTACGGCGTGGAGCACGGTGTCTTCCACCGCCTACGGCGAGAACATCGCCAAGGGACAGCGGGACGCGAAGCGCGTGATGGCCGCGTGGATGAGCTCCAGCGGACATAAAGCCAATATTCTCCGCGAAAGCTACGGCTCCATCGGCGTATGCGCCTATAAGGTTGGCGGAACAATCTACTGGGTGCAGCTGTTTGGAAGGTAAGTGAGAATTTAATCGAAAAAGGCTTTTTCGGGGCGAACGGTTGCAGCCGTCCGCCCCGCGTGTTATAATGAAAGCGAATTCATCGAACGGATTGGAGACCATATGCTGGGAATCGTTGTATTGGCGGCGTTTGAGCTGTTTGGCGTTTTGCAGGCGTGGCGTCTGTTTTCGCGGCGCGGCCGCACCGTGCGGCTGTGGCTGGGCATGGTGATGGGGCTGATGGAGATGATGTGGCTGCCGTCGCTTTTCGCCTTCGCGTTGGATTTCACGCTTCCCGCGCAGCGGCTGGCGCTGCTTACGTCGGCGCTTGCGGCGGTGGGCTGCGCGTTCATAAGGCCGGGGGAGCGGCCGCTTTCAGAGGGCGAAGCGAAGGAAGAGCCGCCGCTGTGGCTGATTCTGTGTCTGGTGGTTCCGGCGATGCTCATGTCCGGCTATCTTCAGTATACGCACATGTTCCGCGAGGTGGACGGCGCGCTGTACGTGGGGCAGTCCACCTATGGCGACCTGTGCATGCACGCGAGCTTTGCCACGGGGCTGATCGGGCAGAGCTATCCGCCGGAATACTCGATTCTGCCGGGCACGCGGCTGGGCTATCCCTTCCTTGTGGACGCGCTGAGCGCCACCATGCTGATTTATGGCACGCCGCTGGCCGCCGCGTTTTCCGTGCCCGGCACGCTGATGACGGGGCTGATCTGGCTGGGCTTCGTGCTGTTCACGTGGGAGATGACCGGAAAGAAGAGCGCGGTGGTGATCGCGTTTGTGCTCTTGTTCTTTAACGGCGGGCTGGGCTTTCTGGGAACGCTGGATCGGGTTACGTCCGACCCCACGGCGCTGAACGACGCGCTGAACGGCTATTACCAGACGCCCACCAACATGCCGGACGTGAACCTGCGCTGGGTGAACGCGCTGTGCGACCTGCTCGTGCCGCAGCGCACGCTGATGGCGGGCTGGCTGTGCGTGCTTCCGGCGCTGTATCTGCTGGTCGCGGCGATGCGGGAGCGTCGCGCGGCGGCGTTCCTCGCGGTCGGACTGTGGGCGGGCCCCATGCCGATGATTCACACGCACTCCTTCTTGGCGCTGGGCGTGATCAGCCTTGGCGCGATGATCGACTGTCTGCTTCGCGAAAAAAAGCGGCGGCTCAGAACGCTTCTGCTCTTTGCGCTGTATGGGGCGGCGGCTTGCGCGCTGGCGCTTCCGCAGCTGCTTGAATGGACGTTCCCGCAGACGGTCGGCGGCGGCTCGCTGAGGATTTTGTTTAACTGGGTGAACAACGACGGAAACGGCGGCCTGAAGGACGAGTATTTCTGGTTCTGGATTAAGAACGTCGGGCTGGTGTATCTGATTTTCCCGCTCGCGGCGCTTACGATTCGCAAGCCCGCGGTGAAGGCGCTGTCGCTGGGATGCCTGCTGCTGTACGCGCTGGCGGAGACGGTCGTGTTCCAGCCGAACGTGTACGACAACAACAAGCTGTTCTTCGTGGCGTTTCTGGCCATGCTGCCGGCGGCGGCTGAGATTCTGACGGACATCTACGCGCGCCTGAAGGGCATTCGCGGGCGGTGCGTGCTGGCGGCGGCGTTCATCCTGGCGAGCACGCTGTCCGGCGCGATTACCATCGTGCGCGAAGCGAAGAGCGAATATCAGATTTTCGGGAAGGAGCAGGTGGAGGCCGCGGCGTTCATTCGGGAGAACACGCTGGAGGACGGCCTGTTCCTGACGGCGACCAACCACAACAACGCGCCGGCGGTGCTGGCCGGGCGCAAAATTGTGTGCGGCGCCGACCTGTATCTGTATTTCCACGGCGTGGACTATGCCCAGCGCGCGGAGGACGCAAGGCGCATGCTGGCCGACCCGGCGGGCACGGCGGCGCTGTACGAAGAGTACGGCGTGGACTATGTGTTCTTTTCCTCCTATGAAGCGCAAAACGGCGACCTTGCGGCGCTGAAGGAGCTTTACCCGCTGATCTATGAGGGCGGCGCATGGTATGATGAAATCTGCGTTTTCGCGGTTTCTCCGCGGGCGCAGGCGGCGGTTCAGGCGGGTTAACGGAGAATATCGGTTTCACCGTCAAAATATAATGGAAGTATAACTTGCGTTTTTATAAGGGCTGCGCTAAAATAGTTTCTGTTGCGTAATAAGCGCTGGGGGGACACAAATGGAAAATTGCACGAATGAAAGACAGGAAACCCTGGAGAAGATCGCCCGGCAGGTTCTGACCGCCGCCCCGGTTTTCAAAAAAAAGCTGTTCAGGCCGGACATTGAGCAGAAGGACAATCCGATTCCGCTTTCGTATGTTCAGGTGCTGGCGGCGCTGGACGAGGCGGACAGGCTGTCGGTCTCGGAGATCTCCGCTCGTTTCGACATTGCCAAGCCCAACATCACGCCGCTGATCGACCGCATGATCAACGCCGGCTACGTCACGCGCGAGCGCAACGCGGCCGACCGCCGCGTCGTTCACGTGGTGATTCTCGACAAGGGCCGCGAGAAGGTGCGCGACACGGTCGAGGCGCTGAGAGTGTGCATGGACGCCTGGGCGAAGGAGCTGGACGCGGGCAAGCTGGAAACGCTGTCCGACGCGCTCGAGACGATCCGGCAGCTGCTGGGAAACGAATAAGCTGAAAATTTGGCGGGGTGAAGCAACTTTCATCCTGCCAAATGCGTCATTACAGTAATTGACATAACCGGTGAATTCCGGAAACACGCGCGCCGTAGATACCGGCGCGGAGGGGAGGATGGAAGAATGAGGACGGTTCGATACGCTTTTCCGGTGCTTGTCGTGGTGCTGATGCTGATTTTAGTCGGCTGCGGGCCCAAGACGGACACGACGGACAAGGATCCGCTGTCCGATTATTCCGTGGACGTGACGCTGCCCTTCCCCACGTCGGGCGCGGTCAGCGCGACGCAGACGCCGGGCTATACCATCCGCCCCGACGCGTCGATAAAGATTCTTGGCTGGATGAACGAGAAGCTGGATTCCACCGTGCAGGATCCGTATACCGAGCTGTCGCTCGGCTCGATGGGCACGGCGGTGCGCAACCTTCAGAAGCGCCTGATCGAGCTGGGCTATATGTCCGGCACGGCCTCCGGCACGTTTGATCAGGCGACCGCGCAGGCGGTGCGCCTGTTTGAGGCGGCCTATGGCCGCACGGCCACCGGCGTGGCCTCGCAGCTGATGCAGGTGTATCTGTTCTCGGACAGCGCGAAGAATTATACCGGCATCGAGCCGATTACCACGCAGCAGGCTTCTGCCGGCTATCAGCAGCTGGAACGCGGCAGCGTCGGCACGGACGTCACGCGCCTTCAGAACCGGCTGATTGAGCTGGGCTACATGGATGGAAAGGCCAATGGCGTGTTCGATCAGACCACGGAGGACGCTGTAAAGGCGTTTGAAGCGGCCTACGGCAAGCAGCGCACCGGCATCGCGACCGTTTCGATGCAGAACTATCTGTTCGCCGACAGCGCGCTCCGCGCCGGGCAAAGCGCACAGGCGACCGCAAGGCCGACCGCCGTTCCTGCGGACGACGGCGAGCAGGACACGGTTACCTACAAGGCGCTTCAGTACGGCAGCAAGGGCGAAAGCGTGAAGCAGCTGCAGCAGCGGCTGAAGGAGCTGGGCTATCTGTCCGGCAAGGTGGACGGCATTTACGGGAACGCCACGGTGAAGGCCGTGAAGGCGTTTGAAAAGGCCTACGGCCAGAAGCAGACCGGCGTTGCGTCGGTGGGCATGCAGATGCATCTGTACGCCGACGACGCGCTTGCCTATGGCTCCGCCACGCCGGCGCCGACCGCGGCCGCGTCCGAGGATACATATCGCACGCTTTCCAAGGGCAGCTACGGAGAGGACGTTGTGGCGCTGCAGGCGCGGCTGAAGAAGCTGGGCTACCTGAGCGGCAAGGCCGACGGCTACTATGGCGACGACACCGCCAGCGCCGTGCGCGCCTTTGAGAGCCGGCATGGGCGCACGCAGTCCGGTGTGGCGACGGCGGCGATGCAGAAGTTCCTGTTTTCGGACAGCGCAATGTCCAACAATTCAGACGGCAGCGGCCAGTCCTCGTATACCGCGCTTTCAGAGGGCAGCTACGGCAGCGCCGTCTACGCATTGCAGCAGCGGCTGATCGAGCTGAACTTCATGGCTGGAACGCCGACCGGCTATTTCGACGCGAACACCGTGGAGGCCGTGAAGGCGTTTGAGGCGGCCTATGGCCGAAACGAAACCGGCGTTGCGACGGTGGCGCTTCAGGAGAAGCTGTACGCCGACGACGCGCCGACCGGAAACGTGACCACGCCCACCGGCGGCAGCTACAAAAGGCTGAAAAACGGCGACAAGGGAGCCAACGTGGCGCGGCTTCAGGCACGCCTGATCGAGCTGGGCTATTTGACCGGCACGGCGGACGGCTATTACGGCTCGGGCACCGAGGACGCTGTGAAGGCGTTTGAAGCGGCCTACGGCAAAACGCCGACCGGCATCGCCACCTCCGAGCTGCAGAGCTATCTGTATTCGGATTCGGCGTATTACAACACGGACGGCGACGTGGCCGTCAGTTATTCCGTGCTTTCAAAGGGCGACAGCGGCAGCGAGGTTCAAAAGCTGCAGACGCGCCTGAAGGAGCTGAACTATCTCACGGGCAAGTGCGACGGAAAGTACGGCGCGGAGACCGTGAGCGCCGTGAAGGCGTTCCAGAAAGCGCTGGGACTCAAGCAGACGGGCACGGCCAGCGCGGCGCTTCAGAAGGAGCTGTATTCCGACGACGCGCCCGCGAAGAATTCTACAACGGTGGTCACGGTCAACAAGACCGCCTATGTAAGCGTCGCGAAGACGAACGTGTACGCTTCCATCAACGATTCGGAGCCGATGGCGACCCTGTCCATCGGCGCGGAGGTCACCATCCTGCGCACGCGCGGCGAATGGGCGGAAATCCGCAATTCGTCCGGCGACGTGGCTTACGCGAAGCTGGCCGATTTCGCGCTTTCGTCGGAGTCCTCGGGCGACAGCGGAGAGACCGAAACGGTCGTGACCGTGAACGCCTACGCGATGGTCGTGAAGGATCTGGTCACCGTGTATGCCGAGCCGGACGAGCTGTCCGACAAGCTGGGCACGCTGTCCAAGGGCGCGACGGTCACTTGGACGCGCACGCGCGGCAGCTGGGCGGAGGTAAAGAACTCCGGCGGCAGCAAGGGCTATGTGCGCACGAGCCAGCTTACGGTGCTGGAAAAGCTGGACGACAGCGCATCCACCGGCGGTGACACGAAAAAGAGCGGGTATTCGACCCTGAAAAACGGCTCGAAGGGCGACAGCGTGAAGAAGCTGCAAAGGCGGCTCAAGCAGCTGGGCTACTTTGACGGCGACATCGGCGGGAACTATCTTACGAAGACGACGAAGGCTGTGAAGGAATTCCAGGCCGCCATCGGCATGAAGCAGACGGGCACAGCTACGGCGGGGCTTCAGGAAATTCTGTTCTCGGACGTGGCGCCCCCGGCCGGGCAGTACGCGGAGCCGGACGCGGGAAGCTATCAGGAGCTGAAGCTCGGGGACGCCGGCAGCGCCGTGGAAACCCTTCAGTATCGTCTGGCGGCGCTCGGCTACCTGAACGCGCCGGACGCGGAAATCGGAACCTTTGATTCTGCCACGCGCAGCGCGGTCATCGACGTGCAGAGCGCCATGGGCATCACTGCCGACGGCATCGCGTCCGCGGAGCTGCAGGCGTTCCTCTCGTCGGACGCGGCGAAGGGGCTGTAATGAATGGGACGCGCGGGTGAACGCATGGAAAACGTTCGCCCGCGCGTTTCATATAGGCGGCGCCTGAAGAAACTCCGAGACATTTCGACGATACGAACGCGGAGAGCCTTCTGCAAATGCGGTCGCCGACGCGCGGGCGAATGCATGAAAAAACGTTCGCCCGCGCGTTTCGCATAGTTGCACGATGGCAACCCCATAATCGTGGATACGCAGATGGGAAAAATGATTTGGGTTACAGCGAGAAGCGGTATGCGTCCTCTTCGCGGGCGATGGCCTGCAGGAAGGCTTCGTTTGCGGGATTCTGCGCGAGCAGGCGCACGGCGGCGCGCGCGGCTTTCACGAAGGCGGGGTTTAGGCCGCGGATGCCGTAGCTGCACAGCGGGCAGAGCATCCACGCGCGGCGATCCATGCGCACGTCCCACATCTGCTTCTTTTCCGAATAGAAGGGCACCAGCGGGAACAGGCGGCAGAGAAACGGGCGATCCTCGCGGGCGCACGGCGCGGCGCAGCGCACGGCTTCCACGTCCAGCCCTGTCACGGGCAGGTGGGTGAACAGCGTTTCGGCCCAGGGCATATCGGTATCCTCCTCGCCGGGCCACAGCCAGACGAGGCCGCCGGCGTCCCTGTCCATCTTGCAGCAGGCATGATTGCACAGTTCGCCGCAGTCGGTCAGAAGCGGCGTGAGCTCCCTGAGCATGTCTCGGGCTTCCAGAATGGCGTTCATGGCAAAACCTCCGGGATTGTCGTATTCTTACCGGAAATAATATCACAAAATGCGCAAATATACAATTGCATTTCTGCGGGATCGATGTTATAATAAGCGCGTACAATTTTATGGGAGGTGTCATTTATGGCATACCAGATCACTGATAAGTGCGTTTCCTGCGGCGCGTGCGAGGGCGAGTGCCCGGTGAGCGCGATTTCCGCTGGCGACGGCAAGTACGTTATCGATCCCGATACATGCATTTCCTGCGGCGCTTGCGCGGCGACCTGCCCGGTTGGCGCTCCTGAGGAAGCCTGAGATCAAACGTAAAAATCAAGGCGGGGAAGGAAGCTTCTCCGTCTTGATTTTTGTTTCGGCGCGGAAAAGACACAGAAGCGACAGGGTTTGGGTCTTGGCAAAACGCGCAAAAAGGCGTATAATAAAATTGGTATAGATGTTTTTGTCTGCGGGCGGCATGCCCATGGAGAGATATGAAAAAAACGATGATCAAGGGACTCGCGATCCTGCTGATCGTCTGCCAGCTGGCGGCCTGTCCGGCGCTTGCGGCGGGATCGGTTGCGTATGGCGAGAAAAACGAAGAGATCGTGACGATGCAGAAGCGCCTGAAGGAGCTGGGCTATTTTGCCGGCGAATGCACGGGCTTCTTTGGCGAATTCACGAAAACGGCGATTGAGAATTTCCAGAAGGCAAACGGGCTGGTCGTAAACGGCGAGGCCGACGTGGAAACGCTTGCCGCGATGGAAAAGGACAATGCCGTTACCAAAAAACAGTATATTGAAAATTCTCAGAAGGGCGAGTCGATCGAGATCACGCTTCAGACGGGCGACACCGGCAAAAACGTGCGCAAGCTGCAGGAATACCTGATTCGTCTGGGGTATCTGAAGCAGGTAATCACGGAGACGTACGACGCGGGAACCGAGTATGCCGTGCGCTTTTTTCAGCTGGTCAATCGCCTGAAGGTGACCGGCGTCGCCGACCCCGAAACGCTCAATCGACTGACGAGCTCGAGCGCGATTTCCGCGGAGGGCTATGAGGAAAAGTATCGGCTGAAGTTTGGCGATCAGGGCAGCGACGTAAAGACGCTCCAGCGCTATCTCAAGGAGCTGGGCTATTTTTCCGGCGACAACACGGCGCAGTTCGGCAAGAAAACGCAGGAGGCCGTTCTGATGTTCCAGCGCTTTAACGGGCTGGAAGAAACGGGCGAGTGCGACCTGACGATGCGGCTTATGCTGCTGGCGGGGCAGTGCGTTTCGCGCTATATGGCCGATCGGGCGGAGGCCGAGAAGGAACTGAAGAAGGACGATGACTGCGAGGCTGTGCAGCTTCTCAAGCGGCAGCTGGCGGAGCTGGGCTTCTACAGCGGGGAAACCACCGGAACGACCTTTACGGACGCGCTGGAAGCGGCGGTGAAGCTGTTTCAGACGGCGAACGGCCTGACGGCGACCGGCATAGCGGATGCGGACACGCGCCGGATGATCAATGCCGGGGACTGTGTGGACATGTCGGCGTATACCGACGCGATGTCCGCCTGCGCGCTTCGGCAGGGCGACAAGGGCTACGCGGTGCAGCTTCTGCAGGCGCGCCTGAAGGCGCTGGGGTATTACGACGGCAAGGTGAGCGGCGAGTACGACAAGGCGACGGTCACGGCGGTCACGTTTTTCCAGCGCGGGCACGAGCTGGAGGAGACCGGCGAGGCGGACGAGGAGACGCGCGCGCGGATGAATGCCTCCGACGCGCTGTCCTACGAGGTGGCGCGCAGCCGCTATTTTGAGCGCAAGGAAGCCCAAAAGAACGAGGACAAGCTGAACAGGCTGTGCGAGCGGGCGATTGCCTGCGTGGGCAGCGTGTACGAGGCCGGAAAGGCCGGCCCCACGAGCTATGGAAACGCGGGCATGGTGTACGCCTGCTTCAAGGAAATCGACATTACGCTGGAGCCGACGATCAGCCTGCAGCTGGAATACGCGAAGAAGCAGAAGGGCTGGAACGAAAGCGTCCGGCAGGTAAAGGTTGGCCAGCAGGTATTTCTGAAAAAAGGACAGACGGTGCTGACGGGCATCTACGTCGGCGACAGCGTCTTTATCTACGCGTCGCCGGTGGAGGAAAAGGTAATCGCCGTTCGCAGCGTCATGAGCACGGGGAAGTATGAATTCATCGGTTCCATCTCCTATTTCTGACGGCATTGCCGAGCCGGTGGCGCGCGCGGACGAGTGCGTGTGCGATCTGCAATGCGAGGGCTTTCGCATTCTTCAGAAGCCCGGCGCGTTCCGGTTTGGAACGGACGCGGTGCTTCTGAGCGATTTCGTGACCCTGAAACGGAACGCGCGCGTCGCCGATCTGGGCGCGGGAACCGGCATTATCGCCATTCTGCTGGCGGCGCATCACCCGGGCAGTGTGATCGACGCGGTGGAGATTCAGCCGGATATGGCGGATATGGCGGCGCGCAGCGTGCGCATGAACGGGCTGGAGACGCGCGTGCGGGTGCATCCGATGGATATGCGCGACGCGCCGGAGAAGCTGGGAAACGGCCGGTACGACGCGGTGGTGTGCAATCCGCCGTACTTCAAGGCCGGGGCGGCGCTGCTTTCGCAATCGGAAAACAAGCGGATTTCCCGGCACGACGTGTCGATCACGCTGGATGAAATCTGCCGGACGGCGAACCGTCTGCTGAAAAGCGGCGGACGGTTTTCGGCCGTGTTCCCGGCACAGCGCGTTTTTGAGCTGATGACGGCGATGGAGCGCTTCCGGCTGTCGCCCAAGCGCATACGCTGTGTGCAGCATACGGCGGCGCACGCGCCGGGGCTGATGCTGGTTGACGGCGTGAAGGATGGCGGTGCGCAGCTTCACTGGCTTCCGCCGCTGGTGCTTCGAAATGAGAACGATACGCCGACCGATGAATGGAAACGGATTTACGGAGAGAATTGAAAAACGCCCGCGCGGCTGGAATAATGAGTGTTTCCGGCCGCGCGGGTTTTGCATCGGTGGTGTTGACGTTTCGGAACGGGGACGACGCGCCGAATGAAATTGGATTTACGGGGAGAATGAAGAACGCCCGCACGGCTGGAACGAGAGATGTTCAGCGGCGCGGGCGTTTTGTGAATCAGGCCTTTTTCGATTTTTCGAGAACGAGGCAGGTAAGGCAGGGAACATCCAGAACGATGCTCTCGCCGCGCGCGGTCGGGCGGGAGGGATAGCGCTCCATGCGGTCGACGCGGCCGAAGCCGCCGAAGGCGCGTTCGTCGCTGGTGAAAATCACGTCGTAGGTGCCGCTGCCCACGGTGTGCACCGGCAGCGTGAAGTCGCGCGCGTCGTTGGTGTCGTGGAAGTTGAACACGTAGATCAGCCCGCCCTTGGAGAAGGCGAGGACGGCGGCGTTCGGGTCGATCCACAGGTTCTCGGCGTCGCGCTTGCACATCACGCGGTATTTGCGCGCGAATTTGAGCATGGCCGTATCGAAGGCGAGCAGCTGGCTGTATTTCAGGTAGCCGTTATCGGCCAGCGACCACTGCCGGCGGGCGTAATGGAAGCTGTAGCCGTTGCCCTCGCGGGGGAAGTCGATCCACTCGGGGTGGCCGAATTCGTTGCCCATGAAGTTGAGATAGCCGTCGCAGGCAAGCGCCAGCGTCACGAAGCGAATCATCTTGTGCAGCGCGATGGCGCGATCGATCACGGGGGAGTGGTACGCGCGATCCATGCCCGTGTACATCTCGGAATCCGCAAGGCGGAAGATGATCGTCTTGTCGCCCACCAGCGCCTGATCGTGCGATTCGCAGTAGCCGATCACCTTTTCCTGCGGGCGGCGCGTGGTGAGCTCGTGCCACATCTCGTACAGATTCCAGTGGGAGCAGTTCGCGCTCTTGATCATGCGAATCCAGAAGTCCGGAACGCCCATGCCCAGCCGGTAATCGAAGCCGATGCCGCCGTAGCGGATGGGCAGGCACATGCCGGGCATGCCGCTCATGTCCTCGGCGATGGCCACGGCGAAGGGGTTGATGGCGTGTATCAGCTCCGTGGCCAGCTGAAGGTAGGTCACGGCCTCCACGTCGGTGTTCAGGCTGAAGTATTTGTCATAGCCGGTGAAGTTCTCGCCCAGACCATGGTTGCGGTAGATCATGGAGGTTACGCCGTCGAAGCGGAAGCCGTCGAAATGGAATTCCTCCTGCCAGTACTTGATGTTGGAAAGCAGGAAATGAATCACCTCGTGCTTGCCGTAGTTGAACACGCGGGAGCCCCACGCTTCATGCCAGCCCTCCGCGCCGGGACGCAGAAACTGCGTCTCGGTGCCGTCGAACATCGAGAGACCCTCGTTTGTGTTCGCGCAGGCGTGCGAATGCACCAGATCGAGGAACACGAGCATGCCCATCTCGTGCGCGGTGTTGATCAGGCGCTTCAGTCCCTCCGGCTCGCCGTACCAGCTGGAAGGCGCGAAGAAGTTGCTCACCTGATAGCCGAAGGAGGCATAGTACGGGTGCTCCATGATGGCCATCAGCTGAACGGCGTTGTAGCCGTCCTTCTGAATGCGGGGAAGGATGTTCTGCGTAAATTCGTCGTAGGTGCCGATGCAGCCGTCCTCGGTGGCCATGCCGATGTGCGCCTCGTAAATGGCCAGCGGCGCAATCTTCCGGCGGCCATAGCCGCCGTCCGTCCACGGAAAAGGCTTCTCCGGCTCCCATACCTGACCGGCAAAGCTGCGGTCGGAGGGATCCTGAATGACCTTGTGGATATAGAGGGGGATGCGGTCGAAGCGCTGTCCCTCGTGCGTCACCTGTACCTTGACGCGCTGGCCGTGCTTCAGCGCGTCCGCGCCGTCCAGCAGAATTTCCCACGTGCCGCCCGCGTCGACGCGGCGCATGGGATGGCTTTCGCGGTTCCACTCGTTGAAATCGCCGATCAGGTGCATCTCATCCGCGCCGGGCGCCCATTCGCGGTACACCCAGCCGGTCTCGGTGCGGTGAATGCCATAGTACATATATCCGTTGGCAAACGACGTAAGATCCGCGTGGTCGCCCAGCAGCGCACGCCGAACCTCGGCGTGCCGATCCATGCGCAGGCGAATGTCGGACGCGTAGTTTTGAAGCCACGGGTCGATTTTCATGATTTTCTGCTGCGTATCGGTGCGCTTCAACGAAATCACCTCAACTTCCGGCGGCGCAAGCCCGCCCATTGTAACAAACGAAACTCATCGATTGCCAAGATACATTATACCGTAAAAATGCGAAAAAAACAATTGCATCCGGCAAAGAATTCAGTTATAATGATGGAGAAAAATAACAGGGAGGTGTCCGTCTTGTCCAGCTATGTAACCCGCAAAACGCCCGGAGATACGTCCTGGTTCACCGCGTCCCGCTTTGGCATGTTCATTCACTGGGGCCTGTACGCCATGCCCGCCCGTCACGAATGGGTGAAAACCCGCGAGAGGATTCCAGAGGAAAAGTACGATAAATATTTCAAGTATTTTGATCCCGATCTGTACGACCCGCGCGACTGGGCGCGCCGAGCCAAGGCCGCCGGCATGAAGTACGCCGTGCTGACGACGAAGCACCACGAGGGCTTCTGCATGTTTGACAGCCAGTACACCGACTACAAGTGCACCAACACGCCCGCCGGGCGCGATCTGGTTCGCGAGTATGTGGACGCGTTCCGCGCCGAGGGGCTGCACGTGGGCTTCTATTATTCGCTGATTGACTGGCATCATCCGTCCTTCCCGATCGACCATCTGCATCCGCGCCGCGACGACGCGAACGCCCGCGAGCTGAACGAGGGCCGCGACATGCACGTATACGCCGAGTACATGCGCAATCAGGTGCGCGAGCTTCTGACGAACTACGGCAAGATCGACGTTCTGTGGTTCGACTTCTCCTATCCCACGCAGACGGAAGGCCCCTACGCCAACGGCTGGATGAAGGGCAAGGGCAAGGATGAGTGGGAGGCCGAGGAGCTGATCAAGCTGGCGCGCTCCCTGCAGCCCGGCATCATCATTGACAACCGCACGCAGCTGGAGCAGGATCTGTGGACGCCGGAGCAGTATCAGCCGCTGGAGTGGATTCGCCACAAGGAGACCGGCGAGCTGGTGACGTGGGAGGCATGCCAGACGTTCTCCGGCTCGTGGGGCTATTACCGCGATGAGACCACGTGGAAGTCGCCGGAAATGCTGATTCGCATGCTTGTGAACACCGTGTCGCTGGGCGGCAATCTTCTGATGAACGTGGGCCCCACCTCGCGCGGCTATATCGACCAGCGCGCGAAGGACGCCCTGAAGGTGTATGAGGACTGGATGAGCGTCAATTCCCGCTCCATCTACAACTGCACCATGGCGGAGCCGGAATTCACCGCGCCCGCCGACTGCCGCTTCACGCAGTCCGTGGACGGCAAGCGCCTGTATGTGCACCTGTTTGCCTATCCCTACGCGCACCTGCAGCTGCGCGGGCTGGCGGGCAAGGTGGACTACGCCCAGTTCCTGCATGACGGAAGCGAGCTTCTGTTCACCGAGGGCAAGGTCGACCACTTCTCTGAGGGCGCGGCGCACGCGGAAGACCTGCTGGTCATCAACCTGCCGCCGGTCAAGCCGAACGTGGTGGTTCCCGTTATCGAGCTGTTCCTGAAGTAATTTCTGAAAAAGAGAAACTCTCGGGGCGCTTTCCGGAAGGAGGGCGCCCCGAATTTGGTCTGATTTCTGTCAACGATTCATTGTTTTTCAAACAATGAATTGATAATTGATCTTGCGAGGAACACTTGCTATACTATTCTTACACCGGTGAATAAAGTATAGGGAGGCGTATTCAATGCAGATCAGGCTTGGAGAGAAAATAAGGGAGCTCCGTAAAAGGAACGGCCGAAAGCAGGAAGACCTTGCGCGGGCGCTCGGCGTGACCAGTCAGGCGGTTTCCCGCTGGGAGGCGAATGGCGGCTATCCCGATATGGAGATGATTCCCGCAATCGCGAACTACTTTGGAATCACGATCGACGAGCTCTTCGGGTATGAGAGCGACCGCGCCAGCAAAGTGAATCGGTATTTCAACGAGATCATCGAGATGAACCACAGAAACAACGGCGTTGATACCTGCATGGACGAATGCGTTGCGTACGCGCGAGCCTGTCTGGCCGAGTTTCCCGACGACAAAAAGCTGCTGTACGCGCTTGCGGCGGTTCTTTTCAACGCGGGGTATGTCCGGCATGCCGAGCATCATCTGACCGACGCGGACGGATATGATGTTTACGACACGGAGCGCCATCGCGGCTATCAGGAGTGGCAGGAAGCAATCAAAATTTATGAGCGGCTGCTTCCGCTTCTCGAAGCGGGAAGCCTGCGAGACCGAACCGTTCGCGAGCTGCTTCAGCTGTATCTGAACATCGGCGAAAAGGACAAGGCGGAGATGGTTGTGCAAACGCTTCCCGATATGTCCTCCTGCCGCGAGGTGATGAAGATCAGCAGCTGCGACGGCAAGGCGCGCGCGGCCGCGTGCGCGGAGGCGCTTTTGAAAGCTGTTTCCACCGCCGCTTCCCTTATGATTTCCACCGTTTTGATCAATCAGGAAACGATCTCGAAGGCGGAAGCGGCGGCGATCATCCGAAACGCGATTGGACTTTATGAGCTTGTCATGCCCGATGGGAACTTTGGCATTTACCATGATTCGCTCGTTTGCATGAATCTGTTTTTGTCGGAGCATCTATGGTGCGTCGGAGATCATGACGGCGCGTTTGAAGCGTTGGACAAGGCGCTGGAGCACGCGAAGAAAAACGCGATTGCGCACGCGTCAATGGGAGAGCATTACACCGCGCCCGCGGTAAAGCTCGCAAAAATCGAGGATGGCGCGTTCAGCGAAGCGGGAAACGCCGCAAGCCTTTCCGAGGATTGGCCGTGGTGGTCGGTCAACGGAAGCGAAGAGGTCAAGGCGGAAATGCAAAAGGATCCCCGCTGGGATGAATGGGTGCGGCGAACGAAGGCATAATTAAAGAAAGGGAGAGACCGCTTCTTTGCGCAGTCTCTTCCTTTTGCGTTCAGTCCCTTTCGCGCATGGCGTCGGCGAGCGATTGCAGGCTGTCGACCAGTTCGGGAACGTTGGATTTATGGTTGAGATAGTCCTTCAGCTCGTCCTCCGTCAGGGTTCGAATCAGGTTCGTCAGGCACAGGTCGGAGTCGGGGCGCATGATGCGCGTGGTCAAATAAAGCCGCGTCCTGTCCGAAGCGGAGGCCTCCACATAGAGGTAGGCATTGTAATCCGTGCCCGGGAAGGTGCATTCGATATAGCTTTTGCCATGCCGGGCGACGTTGGCCGGGAACATCTCGACGAGGTATTCCATGCAGCGCCCGATGAGGAATTCCTGATGCTCGCGAAGCGGGTCGCGCACGGGCTGCCTCTTGGGCAGTTCGGCCGGCTTCGGCGGAATGGCAGGGGATTTTTTGCGGGTGAACCGGTTCAGGATGCTTCGAAAATTCATAGCGACTCTCCGTTCATTTGCTCGATAAAAGAGAATTTCCCGCCGAAAGCGGCGGGAAACGGAATCAGCGGCTTTCCTTGCGCTGCATCAGCACGGCGAAGATGATAATCGCGCCGGTGAATGCTTCGGAGAGGAACGCGTCGATGTGCAGCAGCACCAGAAGGTTGTTCATGATGCCGATGATCAAAACGCCCAGCACCGTGCCGAGAATGGAGCCCCGGCCGCCGGCCATGCTGGTGCCGCCCACGACGACGGCGGCGATGGCGTTCATTTCGTAGCCGCTGCCCGCGCTGGCCACGTCGATGCCGCGAAGGCGGGCGACCTGCGTGATCGAGGCGATGGAAACGATCAGTCCCATCAGGATGTACACCTTCATCTTGACCTTGTCCACATTGATGCCGGACAGGCGGCTGGTGCGCTCGTTGGAGCCGACGGCGTAGATATGGCGGCCAAACGCGGTGTGCTTCGAGATGACGTACATGATGATCGCCAGCACCACCCAGTAGAGGATGGGCAGCAGCATCTGTCCGCCGATAATCTCCTTGTTGGCCAGTACCTGAAATTCCTTCGGAACCTCGGTCTTATAGCTCTTGGTGAAGTACTGCGCCACGGAGCGCACGATGTTCATCACGCCCAGCGTGATGATGAACGGCGGCACGCGCCCCTTGGTGACGCCCAGACCGATCAGCGCGCCGATGGCGACGCCGGTGAGCAGACCCGCCGCGATGGAAATGAGGTAGTTCGGAACGCCCGTAATGCCCGCGTTCACGAGCACGCCGCGCCCCGCGGAGGTGTCCAGCAGCACCATGACGACGGTGGCCACGCCGGCCAGCGTCGAGCCGACGGCAAGATCGATGCCGCCGGTGATGATGACGAACGTCATGCCCAGCGCGATCATGCCGACGGAAGCGTTGGCGCGCAGCACGTTCAGGAAGTTCACCAGCCAGAAGTTGCCCCACGCGCCGTAGCTGTCAAAGGCGAAGCCCAACGAATACGTCTGAATGACGATCATGACCAGCGCGGCGATGAGCGTGGAGAACAGCGGCGTGCGCTTCCACGCGGAGAGGAACTTTCCGGCGAAGAAGAGCAGGATGATGCCGGCCAGCAGGAACAGCGCGCCGGTGAACATGATGCCGATGCGGCTGCGGCCGACAAGCAGAATCAGCCGCTGTTCAAACGTCAGCGTGTCCGAAGTGGAAACGCGGGCGGCTTCGCTCTGCGCCGCGGCGGCTTCCTCGCGGGCATTCAGCGCCAGAGACTGAAGCTCGGTCGCGCGGGCGGCCAGATCGTTCAGCAGGGTAAGCGCCTGCTCGGGGGAGGCCGCGTCGATTGCGGCCGTCTTTGAGACAGCCGTGGCTTCGTGGGAAAGGTCGGAAGCCGAATAGACCTCGGCAATCGCCGTGAAGGCGGTGTTCAGCCTGTCCTCGGCGGTGTTCAGCGTTTTCAGCGCGGAGGTGACCTTCTGCGAGAAGAGCGCGAGAGTCAGCTCGTCCGCCGTCCGACCCAGAGACTGCCCTTCCGCGAGCAGCGCATCGATGTTTTCAGACAGCAGTGAGCGGAGCGATTCGTCCTTAACGGAGGACAGTGCGGCCTTGAGAGCTTCCGCGTCGGTTTCCACGCGGCCGCCGCTCTGGCGGAGAAGATCGATGATGGTGTCGCCGATTTCACCGGCGGCCAATCCCTCGGAAAGGCGGGCTGCATCGGCCAGCGCGGCACCGGTATCCTTCACGGCGCTCTCAACCGCGGTCACGGCCTGCTCGGTCTTTTTGATCGTGGACGGCGCGAGCTTCTGCGCGGCGCGCGTGTGGGCGCTGACGGAAGCTTCGTGCCGGGTGGCCTCGGCGTATTTCGTGCCGAGCGCACCGTCCGACGCTTCCAGCGTCGAGCCGACGATGGCCGTCGCGATCAGCGCAAGAGCGAGCACAAGGCAGAGAATTCCGGGAATGCGTTTCAGTTTCATTCGAGAGCGCCTCCTTCGATTGCATCGGCGTTTTCAAGGCGGCCGCCGGTGGCCAGAACCATGATGCTGTGTTCATTCAGATCGTCGCCGCGCAGCTCGCCGCGGATTTCTCCGTGGAACATGACCAGCGCGCGGTCGCACAGGCGGATGATTTCCTGCGCTTCGCTGGACAGGATGCAGACGGCCACGCCGTTTTCCGCCAGACGCAGGATGATGTCGTAAATCTCTTCCTTCGCGCCCACGTCTACGCCCTGCGTGGGGTTATCAAAGATCAATATGCGCGGCCTGGCGCTGAGCCACTTGGCGAGCACGACCTTCTGCTGGTTGCCGCCGGAGAGGCTGGTGATCAGGTCGTCCGGTGAATCCAGCTTGATGGAAAGATCGTGAATCTGCTTCTGCATGTTGGCGCGTTCGCGTTTGTGGTCGATCAGCAGAAGGCGCGTCAGCTCCTCATAGATGACGATGGAGCCGTTTTCGAGGATGGACAAATCCTTCAAAATGCCGTTTTCCTTGCGGTCGCGGGGCACATAGCCGATGCCCAGCCTGCGCGCGTCGCCGGTGCTCCGCACGCGAACCCTTTTGCCGCGCACGAGGATTTCGCCGCTGTCCGCGGGCTCCGCGCCGAAAACCGCGCGGAACAGCTCGCTTCGCCCGTCGCCGAGCAGGCCGGTGAAGCCGAGAATTTCACCCTCGCGCAGCGTGAAGGAAACGTCGTGGAACGCGCGCTCGCGGGAAAGGCCGCGAACCTCCAGCGCGTCGCCGCCGATGCTCACATTGCGGGAAAGTTTCTCCGTGCGCACATCGTGGCCGACCATGTAGCGGGCAAGGCTCAGCTCCGTTTCACCCTGTGTCCGGCCGGTCTTGACGACGCAGCCGTCGCGCAGCACGGTGAACGAATCGCAGATGGTCAGCACCTCGTTCAGCTTGTGAGATATGAAAATGATGGAAACGCCCTCGCTTTTGAGCGTTCGCATCAGCGTAAACACACGGTCAATTTCCACCTCCGTCAGGGACGTGGTGGGCTCGTCCATGATGATGATGGTCGCCTGCATCAAAAGCGCGCGGGCGATTTCAATGATCTGCTTATAGGATGCGTCCAGCTCGCGCACCATCGTGCGCGGGTCCAGCTCCACCTTCATGCGCGAAAGCACCTTGCGCGAGGCTTCAATCATATGCTCGCGCCGCAGAAACGGCCCCTGCTTTTCTTCGCGGCCGATGAAAAGGTTTTCATAAATGGACAGATCGTTGACGAGATTCAATTCCTGATGAATGAACGCGATGCCCGCGTTCATGGAATCGCGCGGGGAGGAAAAGACGAGCGGCTTGCCGTCCAGCGCAATTTCGCCCGCGTCCGGACGCAGCACGCCGCCGAGAATGTTCATCAGCGTGCTTTTCCCGGCGCCGTTTTCGCCGATCAGCGCGTGAATTTCGCCCTTCTCCAGCGAGAAGGACACATTTTTTAGTACCTTGTTTCGGTTGAATGCCTTTTCGATGCCCGACATGGTCAGCGCCATGGGTTGCACCTCCGTTTACGTCTTACAAAGGCAGGCCATGACGCTTCGCCATGGCCTGCTGGTTAAGTCGCCACCGCACAACTCGTTGGCCGGTCGCCTTACTTGTGCGGCGTCTCCTTAAAAGCGGATGAATTAGTAGGGCGTGTTGGCGTCGAGGAACTCGTTCGCGTTGCTGCGGTCGACGATCGTGGTGGGATCGACGATGGTGTGCTCGACTTCTTCGCCGAGAACGACCTTCACGATGTTTTCAACGCACTTTTCGATCATCATGGGGGAGTAGGTGGCGGAAGCAACCCAGATGTTCTGGTACTTCTCGTCGAGCATCATGTTGAAGTACTCCTGGCATCCGCCGCCGCCGGTGATGGCCTTGACGTCGGTACGGCCGGATTCCACGATGGCCTGCAGCGCGCCGATGGAGGTTTCGTCGTCCAGGGAGAACACGGCGTCGATCTCGCTGTAGGCGGTCAGGGCGCTGTTCATGTCGTTCAGACCGGCTTCACGGGTGAAATCGGAAGCGATTTCCGCGATGAGCTCGATGTCGGGGCAGTTGGCTTCCAGATAGTCCTTGAAGCCCTGCATACGGTCTTCGTTGACGTTGCCGGCGGCGGGCTTGCACAGAGCGATAACCTTGCCCTTACCTTCCAGCTTCTCAGCGATGTAGCGGCCGCCTTCGTAGCCCATGCCGTAGTTGTCGCCGGTGAGCAGGTACATATCAGCGGCGTACTTGGCGTCCACGTTGATGATCATGTCGAAGTTGGAGATTTTGATGCCCTTTTCGAGGGCCTTCTCCGCGGCGGTCTCAACGCCGGTGAACTGCGGCCACACGACGATGGCGTCCACGCCCAGGGAGATCAGCTGCTCGATCTGAGAGGACATTTCCTCGGCGTCAGAGGAGGTCAGGAACTCGTACTTGATGTCCAGGGAATCGGCGGCCTGCTGCGCATAGTAGGCGACGCCGCCCACCCAGCCGTGGGTGGTCGCGGGAGCGAGAATGCCGATGTAAGGCTTCTTGGCCTCGTCGGCGGTGGCGACGGTCAGCATGGCCAGCGCCATCATCAGGGCGAGCACGAGAGCGAGAACTTTCTTCATGGTGGTTCCTCCTTCAAATGTTGGGTTTTGTTAAACCACAATTATATTATATCACTCCGTGCGCAAGAATTCCAGTGGAGAATGAACGGGGATTGTAAATTCTTGCGCATGAATGTTCGCAAACATTTCGAAATGGGAACTGGAAATTCACGGAAGCCGTCAAAGCTTCGAAAACAGGGAATGTTCTTTTATGCGTAGGAGGGCGAAATAAATGAAGACGAAGCGGATTTGGATGCTGATCGGAGCGGCGTTCGTACTGCTGATCGCGCTGGGAACCGTTCTGTTTATAAGGTGGTACAACCGCGATACATGGGGCATTACACCCGAATACATAGAAAAGATGCTTGCCGGCGGCGCGCGCGTTGGAAAAGAAGAAACGTTTATGGGCGGCAGATTCCAAATCTATGCGGACGGAGAAGACTATCTGGCCGTTACGATCTGCGATACGGACGAATCGGAGTGGAGCCGAACGAAAATCGTGACGCATTATGGATATAAGGAGCTTACGGCTGAAGAATATTGCAAAAAATACGGTTCTGAAACGGATGGGCTGACCTATTTGCCGGATGAAAAGATGTATATAGATGAGATAGGGGGCTATTATGAGACGCTGCCTGATCCAACATACACCCAGAAGGTAAAGGTCTTATATGCGTGCGAAAAATGGATCATTGCGTGGAGGATGAACGAAGAACAATACCACGTCTTTTTGCAGAATGGAGGACTGGATTTTGAACGTGACGACGACGAGGGCGGCGTGTCAGGAGCGGCATTTTTCTAAAGACACATAAGGGGGAAACGAAGATGAAACGGGGAATCAGCCTTCTTCTATGTATGCTGTTGATGCTGGGCGCTTGTGGCGCCGGAGAGGAAGAGGAACGTGGGGGACTTGTGTTTGCGCTCGAATGGATGAAGAGCGATTCCGTTCGCGGGCAGGAAAACGCGGTGATTTCTCCGGCGTCGGCCTATCTGGCGCTGACGATGGCGGCCATGGGCGCGGAGGGGGAGACGAAGGACGAGCTGGCGCGCCTGTTCGGCGAGGACGGGGAGAAATGGCCCGACCACGCGGCGGCGCTGATGAAGGTTCTGACGAAGGATAAGTCGAACAAGGTAAAAATTGCCAATTCGGCATGGGCACGCGCAGATGTGAAGCTGAAGAAGAGCTATCGCCGGGCGCTGAAGCGCACGCTGGGCGCGCAGGCTTTTTCGGCGGCGCTGAGCGAGGAAAGCGGCATGAAGGCGATCAATGACTGGGTGAAAAAGAACACCGGCGGCATGATCGACCAGCTGCTCTCTAAGCCGCTGTCCGAGGAGGCGGTGCTCGCGTTGGTCAACACCGTGTACTTCAAGGGCGCGTGGAGTGAGGAGTTCGACGAGAATTTCACGCAGAAGGGCGAATTTACGCGCGACAACGGCGAAAAGACGGAGACGGATTTCATGCGCCGGGTCGACGATTTCCGGTACTGGGCGCTGGAGGACGGCGCGCAGGCGATTTGGCTTCCGTATAAGGGCTATGAAAAGGCGTTTCTCGCCATTCTGCCGCCGGAGGGCGTGAGCGCGGACGAATATCTGAACGCGCTTTCCGCCGACACGCTTTCCAATCTAATGAAGAGCGGTACGAGCGCGAAGGTGAACCTTCGCATGCCGCGAATCGACGCGGCGTGCACGTTTGATATGAAGGATTTTCTGCGCGATAGGGGCGTGACGCGCGCGTTTGACCCGGCGCAGGCACAGTTCGGGAAGATGCTGAAGGGGAACGAACCGGTATGGATCGGCCAGATTCTTCAGAAAACTCGCCTGAAGCTGGACGAGAAGGGCACCGAGGCCAGCGCGGCCACGATCATCAGCATGGAAGCCACGAGCGCGAGGATTCCGGAGGAGCCGATTGAGCTGACGCTTGACCGAAGCTTCCTTTATATAGTCTATGATGAAAACGCGGATGTGCCGCTGTTCATGGGCAAGGTCACGAATCCGTAAAAGATACAAAAATTGCCGTCCCGTTTTCCATGGCCGAGAAGGCCTGGGAGACAGGACGGCGTTCATTTAGGATGCATCCGCGATGGCGGGTCAGTTGCCGTATTCCGCCGCGAATTTATTGGGATCGAACGGCGCACGGCGGTTGGGGCAGTCGTCGCGGGGGCAGAGCATGCAGTTGGCAAAGTGCTTCTCGGTGGGAAACAGGATGCCGGAGCCGGACTTGACCGGCACCATGAGGTAGCTGGACGTGAGCTCCACACCGGTGTTCTCATACACGCTGCCCAGCAGGTCGAACAGCGGTCTCTGCTGATCGATGGGCCAGCTGGCGATGGAGCCGGGGTTCATCGAGCTCAGGTTCTGGAAGCCGGTCTGCCGTTTGACGGCCTCGAGCGCGTCCACGCGGAAGCTGGTCAGCGCCATTTCGCAGACTTGATGCGCCCAGAACTCGATGAACTCATCGTCGATTGAGCGGGCGTATTCATAGGCTTCGCGGCCGCTGGTGACGACGTAGGGATACACGTCCGTCACGTTCTTCAGGTTTACCGCCAGCACGCGGCTGACAAACGTCTGGCCGCCGATGACGACGCGGTGGCCGTCGTTGGACTCAACCGTTTCACGGCCAAAATAAAATACGGGATGAATCTTCCGCACGATTGTGTGGAACATGGAAACGAAATCGTCGGCGTCATCCTCGGGAATGCGCAGCCGCTTCATGGCGTCGTCCAGATCCACGTGCCAGGGAAGGTCGTTCAGTATCCAGCGGTTCATGAGAACCTCCTATTCCATGGTGGCAATGGGCACAAATTCGCGAATGTCGCGCGCTTCGTAGGTGACGTAGGCGTTTTCGGGGCGCGGCGCGCCGGAGGGATTGTACCACAGAAAATCCACGCCGGCCGCTTTCGCCGCGGGCATGTCGCTGGTGACGCTGTCGCCGATCATCAGCGCGTCAGACGGATGCTCGACGCCCAGACGGCGCAGCGCTTCGTGAATCATGTCGGGCCGGGGTTTGCTCGCGCCGACTTCTTCCGAAATGCCCAGATAGGCGATGTACGACCACAGCGGCGACTTCGTAAGCCGCGCACGCTGAATGTCCGACGCGCCGTTGGTCACGATGGCGACGGGCAGCTTTTCGGCAATCTGCCGCACGACTTCGTCGGCGTGGGGGAGAATGTCCGCCTGCTCGGCGAGGAGCGCGTCATATTCGCGCCGGATGGCCGGAATGTCGGCGCCCGGCGCGTAAACGGCGCAAAACCGCTCAAAGCGCTTCACAAGCAGATCGTCCTGCGTCATTTCCCCGCGCTCATAGGCGTGCCAGCAGGCATTGTTGATCTGCCGGTAGTCGTCAAACGCCTGCGGCGCGCGGATGCCCAGCCGGTCGAACAACGCGCGCAGCGCGCGTGCCTCCGCCGCTTCGAAATCCAGAAGCGTGTGGTCGGCGTCCATCAGAATGGCCTTATATCGCATACCCATCACCGTCGTTTTCATATTGCTACTACTATACATCCAAGCGCGGCGCTTGGCAACCCGATTGAGGAAAATTTTGTGGTATGAATTGCGTTTGCGCCGCGGAAAGACGAATGCTCAGCTGCGCCCGGAACGAATGCCGACGCCGGTCATATCGATCGGCACGAAGCCGACGCTCTCGGCGGGCGAGCCGGGCTCGAGCGTGAAATCGCCGTGCGCGGGGTCGCGGAACCGCGGATCGGCAATGACGCTGAAGCGGTCGTAGCCCTTTTCGCGAAGCACCTCGTACGGCTGGCGGGTCGACGCGTCGAGACGGTCGGGCGCGTAGATCAGCGGACGGCCGCCGACGTCCCAGTACAGGTTCATGTCGCACTTCAGATTTCCCCTGTCCGGGCCGGTGAACAGCAGCTGGTTGTCGACGAGCAGAATGTTGTGCTCGAACGTGAAGCTGACGTGCGGCTCCTTGCGTGTCCAGTGCACCGCACCCTCGCCGCCCAGCGCGAAAATGTTGTTGCGCACGATGTTCTCCCGTCCGTAATGCTGGTGGAAGCACGTGGACGTGGTGCGGTAGCCGATGTTGTTTTCAATCAGCATGTGGCTGGAGCCCTCATCGGGATAGATTGCCCAGCCGCCGTAGTTCGCTTTCTCAATGTCGTGAATCAGATTATAGCGGATGACGGTGCCCGGCTGCACGCCCAGCGTGTAAATGCCGCCCATATCGGAAAGCACGAAGTGGCCGATGTCGTAGATGTGGTTGTACTCGATCACATTGTCAAAGGACGCGCTTTCGGCATAGCCCCACACCCAGCCGCAGGAAACGCCGGTGTAGTACAGGTCGTGAATCTCGTTGTGCGCAATGCGAACATGGTTGGCGTGCATGCTCAAAACGCCGATGCCGGCGAGGAACTGCCGCCCGCCCTCGCAGATGAGGTTGTCGCACACAGTGATGTGATGCGTGCGCTCCTCGCGGGACTCCGACGCGGTCGCTCCGTTGATCTTCACGCCGCCTGCGCCCATGTCGCGCAGCGTGTTGCCCGCAATCAGCAGAGACGCGCTGTTTTGAATGTCCACGCAATAATAGCCCACGTGCTCGACGCGGCTGTTCTTCAGCGCGCAGCGCGTGCAATGGTCGAAGGAAACGACGCCGGGCAGCGTGCATACGCCCTGACCGCCGATTTTTTCCTCGCCGATGTGCCAGTCAAAGTGGCGCACGGTGATATTTTCAACGGTGACGTCCGCGCAGCTCCGGAATCGGAACGCCTGCTCGCACATCGGCGCGGTCAGCATCGTGTTTGCAAGTGTTTCATCGTCGTGCGGCAGATAATACAGCGTCCGCGCGGCGCGATCCAGATACCAGTCGCCCGGCTCGGTCAGCCCCTCGAACACATTTTCCAGACGGTAGCGGGCGTAATCCTTCTTCGTATCCTCGTGCAGCGTATAGCAGCTGCCGATGGAGGAAACCAGCAGGCGGGTCTCCGGGTCGAAGGATTTCACCGGCATCTGTTCGTCCGACCAGTAGTGGAACACGTGCGCAAGCACGTCGTTCAGGTTGCGCGTGGGGAAGAAGTCGCCCTCCTTCACGATAAAACGGTCGGAGGAAACGTTGTAGGGCAGGTCGAGCGACTGCCCCGGAACGGATTTGATGCGATAAAAACCGTTCTTCGGCAGTGCGGCGCGCGGGCGGCGAACGCCATCGACAAACAGCGAATGGAAATAGCGCCCCTCCGGAAGAGAAGCGACCCAGCAGCGTCGGCCGTGCAGCTCGGTTTCAGAGAGTCCTTCAATGGGCTCGCCGCCGTCAAAGACGGCTTGTTCGTTCTCATAGGAACGAATCGTGACCGGCGCGGTCAGAGAAATTTCCAGCGTCTTCTTCAGCGGATACACACCGCCGCGCAGCTCGATGGTCACCGGGCCGCGCCAGTCGGTTTCAGAAAGCTGCTTTACCAGCCGGAGCGCGGCTTCCAGCGTCTGAAGCGGCGCGTCCTTCTGGCCGGAGGCGCTGTCGCGGCCGTCCGGGGCGACAAAAATCTGGTTGGAGAGAAAAAGGCTGTCTTCCGTATACATCGGGCAATCCACCTTTCCGGATGAAACTTCCGCGGTTGTTGCTTATAAAGAAAAACGCGCGGATCGCTCCGCGCGTGTCCAACGGCATTATACCGCAGCCGGGTTTGATTTTCAAGCGCTTTCTCGCCGCAATGTGCAGGAGATTCCTTCCTATATATTAGGAAGCTTTCTTATTCGCCCTGCCCGTTCATCTTTTCCTTTCGCTGAACGCGACTGTCCGGATCCACCGTCAGCTCGTCGGAGTATTCGACAAGCCCGATTTCGCAGCCGGGGCCGATGACGACGTTCTTTCCGCGAACCGTATCGCAGGTGGTGTTTTCCAGACGGATTCGCTCGCCCTCGATGGTTCCGCATTTAAGCGTCGGCACGGCGAATCCGCCGAGCAGCTTCGCGAGAAAGCCCGCATGGCGCGGAGGAACGTCCACGAAAATCTCGCTTCCGCCGATTTCGCCGATTTCGCAGCTTCCGCCCAGGTGAATGGTCAGCGATTCGGCGTTCATCAGGCCGGAAACCTCGGCGGCGCCGGAGATGGTCAGCTGTTCAAATTCCATGTCTCCGTCGACGTAGATGCTGCCGCTTACGCTGCCGTTCGTCCCGCGAAGCTCCTTGCGCGCGTACATGGAGCCGGAGAGCTGAAGATTCGCGGCTTCGCAGTCCTCCTCGATTTTGCAAACGCCGGAAACCGACATCTTTTCGGTGGAAACGCGGCCGCTGAACTTTGCGGAGCCGCTGATGCGCATTTCACCGGCCTCGACCGTCGCAAGACTGGAAGAGCCGGAAACGCGAACGCTGTTCGCGGTGAAGGGTTCTGCGCATTTTCCGCTGCCGGAAATCTGTATGGCGTCGTAGGTTCCGCCCGAAAAAGAGCTGCTTCCGGAGATTGAAATCGTCTTTTTTCCTTCCATATCTGTCACCTCATTCGAAAATCAGTTGGTTGAGCATTCGGGTGAATGTTCGGGAAATCTCGTTCAGGGAAAGGGAATAGTCGATCTGCACGCCCGCGCACGGGTGCAAATCGCCGTTCGCTGAGAAGAACAGTGGGATGGAGCGACTCTTCTGGCGAACGACATAGAGCCGCCCCTCGCTGCGGGAAAACAGGCATTCCTCGCGCTCCCAGCGATCCATGGCAGAGAGGAAGGCGCAGAGCGCCGCGTCGCTCGGGTGGCATTGCTCGTCGTAATTTGCGGCGATCACGACGGAGAGCGCCTGTCCGTGGTTCAGCACGCATCGATGAAAGATGGCTTCATAGAACAGCGCGCTGCGGGAAGCGCCGGGAAGCGCTGAAACCGCGTGCAAATCATAGGAACGGCTTACAGATTCGGGGGAAAGCAGCTCGCGCAGCTCCGTCAGCGAGTATTCATCCTTATGCGTCAGGATGAAATGCACGCGCTCGAGAATCAGCGTGCGCGGGAAAAACGTTTCCTGACCGGTGTAGGAAGAACGCTTTTCGAACCATGCGTCGGGAATCAGCCGCTCGCGTTTCCAGCGATACAGCTGGCCGTATGAAATGCCGGTTTCCTGCAGCAAATCCTTTTTGCTGATCAGTTCATCCATGAAATTTCCTCACCTCACGCGCATAGTGTAACATAACAATGTTTCGCTGTCAATACTCTGTCGGAAATTTTGATGACGTCAAAAAGACGAATAATCCGCGCGGAAACGCGAAATTCCTTCGGATTTCGTCGTTTGCACGGAAGAGTGAAACATAAGAGTTAACATTACAAAGTTCAAAAAAGTATTGACAAATGATTGGCAAGCTGATATAATCCCATTCGTTGTCAAGCGAACGACAACGCGATCCTTGAAAACGATACAGAGAACGAGAAGCAAGAGAACAGTCGATTCGGGAGAGTTGAGATACTGTTTGTGCTCGGGACGTTGGCGCGTCACGGGGATGAACGGGAAGGATTAAACAAGAGAGTTTGATCCTGGCTCAGGACGAACGCTGGCGGCGTGCT
>SFHK01000079.1 GCA_004556395.1 Clostridiales bacterium | reverse complement strand
CGCATCCATCACCGAAGCCCCGCGAGACGATGCGGCTTCTCCGTTCCCGGTACCTCGACGCAACTCTGCCCATGCCCCGGCAACCACTTCTTCGAACCCAACGCGCGCCTTTCCCGCCTGATCGAAGCGCTGGAGCTGTAAACGCATACTCACCGAAGCCGATCCATCAGGTCGGCTTCGCGCATCCATCGCTGTACAACCGCAAGAAATTCACCAGTCCCTACCTTTCTACCGTCGGCGCAGCCGCCCGCGAGACAGTCCAGATCCTCCGCGCCCGGCATCTCGACGTAACCCTGACCATGAACCCCCGGCAACCACTTCTTCGAACCCGACGCGCGCCTTTCTCGCCTGATCGAAGCGCTGGAGCTGTAAACGCATACTCACCGAAGCCGACCCATCAGGTCGGCTTCGCACCCGCGCGCCCGTCGGCTCCGCGTTCCCGCGCGCCCGTCGGCTTCGCGCCCGCGCGCCCGTCGGCTTCGCGCCCCGCGCGCCTGTCGGCTTCGCGCCCGCGCGCCCGTCGGCTTCGCGCCCACGCGCTCGTCGGCTCCGCGTTCCCGCGCGCCTGTCGGCTTCGCACCCGCGCGCCCGTCGGCTTCGCGCCCGCGCGCTCGTCGGCTCCGCGTTCCCGCGCGCCTGTCGGCTTCGCACCCGCGCGCCCGTCGGCTTCGCGCCCGCGCGCCCGTCGGCTCCGCGTTCCCGCGCGCCCGTCGGCTTCGCACCCGCGCGCCCGTCGGCTCCGCGCCCGCGCGCCCGTCGGCTTCGCGCCCGTGTGCCCGTCGGTTTCGCGCCCCGCACGCCTGTCGGTTTCGCGCCCCGCACGCCTGTCGGCTTCGCGCCCGCGCGCCTGTCGGCTTCGCGTCCGCGCGCCCGTCGGCTTCGCGCCCGCGCGCCCGTCGGCTTCGCACCCGCGCGCCCGTCGGCTTCGCGCCCGCGCGCCTGTCGGCTCCGCGTTCCCGCGCGCCTGTCGGCCTTGCGCCGCTGATTTTGCGCCCTGTGTTTGCCATCCTTGTATCCCGCTCGCTTGTCGCGGGAATTTAAGGCGACACCGCACAAATGAGGTGGTCGGCCGGCGAATGGATTTCTCGTCAGATGCAAATGCAAATTTCGAAGGTTTACTGGAGGTAAATCGAGGAATTTTCATGCCGCAGATGGCGGAAAAAACATCGCCCGACGCGCCGCCGAGTTGTGCGGTGTCGCCTTAATTGTCTGATCGGAACGTGGTTTCAATTTCCAAAGCCATAGAAAAACCGCGCGAGACCGACCCGTGGGGGCAGTCTCGCGCGGTCGAATGTCAGCCGGCGGGCTGATCGGGGTATTTACGGCGGAGAAGCGTTTCCGCCCAGTGGCACTGTTCGTAGCGGAAGCCGAAGCAATAGCGGCTGCGGTATTTCAGAAGCGCCGACCGGCGGGTGAAGCAGGTTTTGTTGCTCGACTGGGGCGCGACGCCCTCGCAGCAGATCACGTTTCCGCGCTCGCTGCGGAAAAACGGGCACACGTAGTGGACGGTCTGCGCGTCATGATAATTCTTTCCCGGCACAATTACACCTCCCTTGCACAAAAATGCCATCAGGCTCGGCTTCTTCCGTACATCAGGAGGATGCTTGTGGTATTACACGCGGGCGGCGCATATCATTTACCGGCGCGCCCGTGCAGAGATTATAGCATCGGCGGGCAGGGCTGTAAATAGCGCCGCTCTTATTTTCGTGTACAAACACAGAAGTTCTGCTATATCGATAATAGAGGGGAGGCGTTTTTTATGAAAATCCGGCAAGTCCGCTCGGAGCTTCGCATGTCGCAGGCGGAGTTCGCGCGGCTTCTGGGTGTTCATCAGACGGCGGTCAGTCAATGGGAAACGGGACGCACCAGTCCCGACCTTGACGCCCTTCAGCGCATCGCGCACTATTCCGGCCGCAGCGTCGACGAGCTGCTCGCGCCGGTCAACCCGGACACGCTGGAAATTCGCATGACCGACGGCGGCATGCGCGGCGCGCGCATCGAGGAGGGCGACACCGTCTGCCTGCGCACCGGCGTGGACGCGGTAAGCGACGGCCAGATCGCCGCCGTGGAAACGGACGCGGGCGTGTTCGTGCGCTACCTGTACCATATGGGCGACCGCATCCTGCTCGTTCCCGCCTCCGGCGGCTACCCGCCCCTGTCTGTTCCCGCCACCACCCCCGTCCTCGGCCGCGCCTACGCGTTCCGGTCGTACCTGTGAGGGGCTTATTTATGAACACCCAGAAAAGCAGCAATTTCCCGCCCATCGAATTTGACCGGATGGGCGGGGCGTAAAGCAGCAGACAGATAACCATCTTACGATAAAAGAATCTCCAAATACCGCCGCAGCAGCTTTTCGACATGAAACATCGGCGCATAGCGCATCAGTTTCCGCAAGTCCTTGTCCTTTCGCTTCGCGTACTGTTTGATCGCGTTCTGAAAGGTCTGCATCTCAATTCCGCTGCGGCTGCGGATCAGGTCGCAGACGGTGCGCTCCATATCGTAGACGGGAACCGGATTGCCGAACGGCGTGTTCAGCGTGACGATCCCCACGCCGTGCAATTCCTTTTTGATGGTATAGACCCTGACGCCGTCCGCCTGCAAAGCGGCGGGATTGTAGCCGGTCCTGACGGTGATGGAATACGGACTCGGCTCCCTGTCGGTCAGGTCATGGAAGAACAGCGCGCTTTCATGGGAGAATACGACCTGCGCGCAGCGAAGGTGCAGCAGGTACATCGCGTCCGTCCACGCGTCGGGTGAAACATAAACGCCGTGCGCCGCCTGCTCCGCGCCGCGCAGCCTGACGTAAGCGTAGAATGTGGACTTGGCAATGCCGTTTTCCAAAACCTGCGCGGTTTTGAGAATGCCGTTGTTTTGCTCGAAAAGCCGATCGAGCCGTTCGTAGACTGTCACGCGATCACTCCTTTCCTGCTAATATTATATTCGAAATTAGCAGGAAAGTAAACGGCGTTTTTTGAAAAGCAAGCCGAGACGTTTGCTCCGGCATTGTCAATGATCACAGAGAACCCTGCTCGCCGATAAACCGATTCAGTTGGGCGGGCTTCTTCGCCGCAAGCCATTTATAAAAGAAAAACTGCAAGGCGAAATTCAACGCCAGATAAACCGCTATGGTTAGCAGCAGCTTCAATAACCGCGATAGTTCGAGCGAGCTGAAATAAAACGCAGGAAGCCACCCAACGAGTCCCAGCAGATAGAGAGAACAGGCGCACTTCCTGCTTAAATGCTTTACAGCTCCGCACTTCCTGCACGCAAAGCGAACCGTCATGAGGGGATTATATTTCACCTCATACGCGTGGGTGCATTCATTCTTCATGAGCTCAACTCCTTAAGGCATCACCGCACAATTCGGCGGCGCGTCGGGCGAAGTCTTTTCCGCCATCTGCGGCATGCAAATTTCTCGATTTACCTCCACCCCGCCCGTTCCTCCGGCAAGTAAATCCGGGGAGCGGGCAGGGTTCTGACGCGCGCGTCAGCGCGCGGTCCAGCGGCCGGAGGCGCCGCAGGGGAGCACGCCTCCGCTCTTCACGGGCAGGACGACCTCGCCCGCGTCGACGCTGCCGCCGCAGGTCTTTTTCGCCGTCATTTCCAGAATGTTGCGCAGTACGGCGGGCTGCAGGCCGGTGGTATAGCTGTTCACCAGCATGAACACGGCGTTTTCGGACAGCGCCCCGGTGCACGCGTCCACAAGGCCGTACAGCGCGTCCTCCAGCTTCCACACCTCGCCGCCGGGGCCGCGACCATAGCTGGGCGGATCCATCAGGATGCCGTCGTAGAAGTTGCCGCGCCGCTTCTCGCGGGCGACGAACTTCAGCGCGTCGTCCACAATCCAGCGGAAGCGCTCCTCCGGAAGCCCGCACAGGCGGCGGTTTTCGCCCGCCCACTGCACCATGCCCTTCGCCGCGTCCACGTGCGTCACGCGCGCGCCGGCGGCGGCGCAGGCGACGGTCGCGCCGCCGGTGTAGCCGAACAGGTTCAGCACCTTCGCGCCGGGGCGCGCCTGAATCAGCGAGCGCATCCAGTCCCAGTTCACCGCCTGCTCCGGGAACAGGCCGGTGTGCTTGAAATTCGTGGGATGCACGTAGAACTTGAGGTCGCGGTAGCCGATCTCCCAGCGCTCCGGCAGCTTTTTGAAAAACTCCCACTCGCCGCCGCCGCGGTTGGAGCGGTGATACACCGCGTGCGCCTTCGCCCATTCCGACGGCGACTGCTTCGGCCAGATGGCCTGCGGGTCGGGTCTTGAAAGAATCACGCTGCCCCAGCGCTCCAGCTTTTCGCCGTCTCCGGTATCCAGAACCTCATAATCCTTCCAGCCGTCCGCAATGTACATGGCGCTTCATCCTCAATTCCTGCGTTTTCCATAATTATACCATGCCCGCAGCATCGCTTCCAGCCCTGAGGGTTAAACCTTTGTTTTCCGCCGCCGGAACCAGCGCGCCGCGCCGCCGGCGCAGAATCTCGATCATCTGCGGCTTGCCCTCAAATTCCATCATTTCAAGGCAGCCCAGCGCCTGCTCCGCGTTGGCGGGGTCGAAAAAGCCCATTTTGTAGAACTCCCGCGCCATTTCGTTGCGCGCGCTCATCACCATCGGCGCGGAGCGCTGCGGGCGAATCTTTATGTCGAACGCGGGTTTTCGATACAGCCCGTCCTCCACGCGCGGGCGGATGCGCGCGTTGTCGTAGCGGATGTAGCGGATGGACGCGGCCTCGCCCAAAATGCGGAAGCAGCGCGGCTCGTCGTAGAACTGCCGAATCAGCTCCACGCACAGCTCGCACACCTTCGTGAACGCGCGGTAGCTGCTTTTGAGCATGTCGCGCGAGAGCTTGCCGCCCGCGTCCTGCAGCGCCATGATCGCGCCCGCCGCGGTCACGCCGCTGGCGGCGGAGCCCTGCGAGAAATCGCGGTTGCCGCTGGTCTCCTTGAGCTCCTCGATCTTGTCGCTCAGAATGCGCACCAGCACCGCGTCCGGCCCGCGCACGTCGATCTGCCTGATGCTCTCCTGCGGCGAGCTGCCGCCCTGAAAATGCACGAAATCGCGCGTCCAGTCGGCGTACTCCTGCTCGTTGATCGAGCCGTCCGAGCGAATGAAGAACCGCGGCCGCGCGGCCATCAGCGCGCCCTTCAGGATCACCTGATTCAGCCGGTCGATGTACATCTGCGGCTGCTTGCACACGTCGATGTAGCCGAAGCCCGCGGGCGAATCCGGCTCCACAAACTGCGTGTCGAACACGAAGGGATACAGCCCGTGGTCGTAATATCCGCGCAGGCGGTATCTCTCGTCGTTCTCCGACGCGTACAAAAGGTTCCCGCACACGAATTTCGCGTAGTGCACCACCGTGCGCCCGCCGCACCGGCGCTTGTAATACCAGTCCACCACCACGCTGCGCTCGCCGGTCTGCGCCGAGGCGGGCAGCGCGCTGTCCGTCAGCGCCGAGCCGTTCAGCCGCCCCCTGAGAAACGGCCAGCGGTCGATCAGCGTCTCGTTGGGCACGCTCTCCACGTGGAACACATTCCGCGACGCCTGCAGACGGCTCACGCCCGGCTCCCAGTACAGGCGCAGAAGCTCGACCTTTCGAATGTCGACGTCGCCCAGCCCGTCCGCGCCGTCCGGGTTCCAGAACACGCCGGTCACGCCCGTGCCGCCCTTGAGCTTCGCCCACCACACGTCGGAATACACCTGCTCGTATTCGTTCAGCTCCATCACCACGGGCAGGATGGCGCTGAGCGCCTCCGCGTCGGGCGCGTCGCCTTCCTCGCGCGGCAGCACATACGGCTCCGGCACGTTGTCCATCGCGTCGGCGTGCTTGTTCGCGATGCAATTCAGAAGCCACGCGCTCGCGGGCTCCGGGTCGCCGGGATTGCGCCGCATCGTCGACCAGTGCCGCAGCCGGTACCATTGTTCGTTTTCCAATAGCCGCGCCTCCAGCGGCGCCTTCGCCGCGCGGTACGCCAGCAGGGTTTCCTCCGCTTTGCGAATCGTCTCCTCGGTAACGGGCAGCGTCGTAAGATTGCCTTCCATTCGTCTCCTCCTTTACACGCGATAAAACCGCGGCGAATCGCTCCGCAATTCCGGCGGCAGCGCCGGACGGGAAACGTCCGCCTCCGCCTCGCGAGGGGTGATCGGGTTTTCCATCAGCACATACCGGCACTCGTCGTAAATGTGATCCTCCATCGAGGAATCCACGTCCTCCACCGTGCGCGGGTCGTAGGTGAGCGCGGGCACGGTGCGGATGAAGTGCGCGCAGGTGGAGAACACCTGCAGCATCGGCCGCCCGTCCTCGCGGAAGCGAAACCGATAGTGAAACTGCATCTTGCCCGGCAGGCGCGTGTTGTCGCCGGGTCGGAAGTAGATGAGGTTCGGCGCGCGCGCCATCATCGCCGCCACGCTCTCGCCGCGCGACTCGTCGAAGATCGACGGGTCGGCCACGCCGTTGATCGTGCGCCCGCGCAGGTTCTCGTTTTCCGTTTCCACGCGCCGGATGTTCGCGGCGATCTGGTCGGGCGATTCGCACGTGCCGCGGTTCGGCACGCCCGTCGTGCCGTATAATTCCGCGATGCGGAACAGCCGCCCGTCCTCGTCGGCGGCGTACCAGCCCACCGAGTACGGCCGCGCGTAGCCGAAATCGAACCCGCGGAAGATGCGCCAGTGCCGCGGAACCCGAAACGGCGCGACCACGTGCGTGAACACGCCGTCGCCGTAGTGCGCGGGGTCGTTCACCCACTCGCGGAACACCTGCCCGTCGAACGAATCCCAGCTGCCGTACAGCTGCGCGTCCCGCTGCGAGGCGGGCAGCATGGACAGGTTCGCGAGATAGTCCCGGTCGTTCTCCAGAAGCGCGCGGTTGTCAAATACCGTCGCCGGAATGAACACGCGGCTGCGCCGCCGCGTTTCCGTGCCGCCGTCCGGCGTGCGCACGGAAACCGTCTCCCACACCGTCGTCATCGGCGGCGCGCACGTGATGAACCGGTCCTTCACCCAGCCGTGCCCCACGCCGCCGGGGTTCGTCGTGGCGCGAACGCCCACAAACGTGCCCGGGCCGGAGGGGCGGTTGCGCGAGAACATGAACGAATATTCCTCCCACGTGAAGTGCGTCAGCTCGTCAAACAGAATCAGGTCGAACTGCCGCCCGCGGTAGCTCTCCACGTCCTGGGATGTGTGCATGCTGCCGAAGTCCACCGTCGCGCCGGAGGGGAACGTCCAGCGGTGTCGGGTCGAATTGTACTTCGCCCGCGGGAACGCACGCGGATAATACAGGCGCGATTTGTCGATCAGCTCCGTCAGCTGCGGATAGGTCTTTCGCAGAATCAGCGCGCGGAAGTGCGGAATGTGCACCCAGTACAGCGGCATCATCACCGCCGCCTCGCTCTTGCCGCCGCCCGCCGCGCCGCCGTACAGACATTCGTATTCCCGCCGCCTCAGAAATTCCCGCTGCTTGGGCTGCGGTTTCCAGATCACGTTACGCATCGTCCGTCTCCGCGTCCGGCAGCAGCACCACGCCGGTCTCGCCCCTGTCCGCGTCGCCCTCCAGCTTCTTTTCCTCCAGCTGGAGCTTTCGCATCTGCACCTCCATCGCCGTGCGCTGCTCCGGCGCGAGCTCGCCGCTCAGCCCGCGCACCGCGTCCGTCAGGTCGCGAATGGCGGCGATGGTCTCGCGAAGCTGGCGAATGTTTCGAATGTCCAGCACCGTCTCCGTCAAGGAGCCGTCCGCCTTTTCTGTGTAAACGTGGCGCTGAAACTGCTTCTCGTCCTCCAGCATGCGCAGAAGCGCCTCCGAAGCCAGCTCCGCGGCCTGCCTCAGCGGCTGAAGGTTCTCCTCGCACGTCTTTTTCCGCCGCCGTCCCGGCATCGCGCGCGGAAACAGCGTTTTGATCGCGCCCGTGTCCGTCACAGGCATCACCTCCCGAAAACAAGTCTACCGCGCCGCCGCGCGCGTTCGCTACACGCCCGCCGAAAATTCCCGTTACCGTATGGACAAACGCGCGGATGAATGGTATAATTTACTCAGATTCATATTCGGCGGTTTCACGCCGTAATGTTTCGGTATTTTCGACATTTATGAAGGGGGATGCGCCATGGAACTGCATAATCTGTATTTGAAGAGCGTATATGAAAAGGCTGCCCGCCGCGACCCGAACGAAAAGGAATACCTTCAGGCCGTCTATGAGGTGCTGGAATCGCTGGAGGGCGTGTTCGACCGCCGTCCGGAGCTGGAAAAGGCCAACATCGCCGAGCGCATCGTGGAGCCCGAGCGCGTGATCACCTTCCGCGTCAGCTGGGTGGACGATCAGGGGCGCGTGCAGGTCAACCGCGGCTATCGCGTGCAGTTCAATTCCGCCATCGGCCCGTATAAGGGCGGCCTGCGGCTGCACCCGTCGGTCAACCTGTCCATTCTGAAGTTCCTCGGCTTCGAGCAGACGTTCAAAAACGCCCTCACCGGCCTGCCCATGGGCGGCGGCAAGGGCGGCAGCGACTTCGATCCCAAGGGTAAGAGCGACGGCGAGGTCATGCGCTTCTGCCAGAGCTTCATGACGGAGCTGTACCGCCACATCGGCGCGGATACCGACGTGCCCGCCGGCGACATCGGCGTGGGCGCGCGCGAGGTCGGCTTCCTGTTCGGCCAGTATAAGCGCATCGCCAACGAGTTCACCGGCGTTCTGACCGGCAAGGGTCTCACCTTCGGCGGCTCGCTGATGCGCACGCAGGCCACCGGCTACGGCCTGTGCTACTTCGTAAACGAAATGCTCGCCCACGCGGGTCTGTCCTTCGAGGGACAGCGCGTGGTCGTCTCCGGCAGCGGCAACGTGGCGCTGTACGCCTGTGAAAAGGCGCAGGCGTTCGGCGCGAGGGTCGTTGCCATGTCCGATTCCTCCGGCTACGTGGTGGACGAAAACGGCGTCGATCTCGCCGTCATGAAGCGGATCAAGGAGGTCGAGCGCGGCCGCATCTCCGCGTACGCCGAGCGCGTGCCCTCCGCGAAGTTCACGCCCGGCTGCAGGGGCATCTGGACGGTTCCCTGCGACATCGCCCTGCCCTGCGCCACCCAGAACGAGCTGGACGGCGAAAGCGCCGAGACGCTGATCAGAAACGGCGTGAAGGCCGTCGCCGAGGGCGCGAACATGCCCTCCACCCCCGAAGCTATCGCCGCCTTCCAGCGCGCGGGCGTGCTCTTCGGCCCCGCCAAGGCCGCCAACGCCGGCGGCGTCGCCACCAGCGGCCTTGAAATGACCCAGAACAGCATCCGCCTCAGCTGGACAAAGGAAGAGGTCGACGAAAAGCTCAGGACCATCATGACCAGCATCTACCAGAACGCCGCCGCCGCCGCGAAGGAATACGGCATGGAGGGCAACCTCGTCGCCGGAGCCAATATCGCCGGCTTCCTCAAGGTCGCCGACGCCATGCTCTGGCAGGGCAATGCAAATTTCGAAGGTTTACTGGAGGTAAATCGAGGAATTTGCATGCCGCAGATGGCGGAAAAGACATCGCCTGACGCGCCGCCGAATTGTGCGGTGGTGCCTTAAGGCAACGCCGCGCAAATGAGGCGGACAGCCGGCAAATCGATTTTCCGTCAGACGCAAACGCGCTTTACCCGCGCGATGCGCGGCGCCGCCGTCCAATCGGACGGCGGCGCGTTTTCAGGCTCCGTACACCAGTATGGAAAGGCCGCAGGCGAGCAGGCTGATCGACGAACCGATCAGAAGCTGCGGCAGCGTGTGGCGCGACAGCTTCAGGGAGGAGCGGTACACCGCCGCGATCAGCAGCAGGGAGGGTATGATGAAAAGGGGATGCAGCTTCCATGTCAGCAGAAACACCGGCGCGGTCGTGCTGCACGCGTGCCCGCTCGCGCGCAGTCCCAGCCCGGCGTTGAGCGCGAGCAGCGCCGCGACGGAAACCACATAGGAGAGAAACAGGATGTGAACCAGCCACGAGCAGGGAACCAGCAGGGACCAGATAAACCCGCACGCGTATCCGGCGGCGCTCAGAACCAGCGCCGTACTGCGCTGCCCCTCCCGCCGGTTCCGCCCGATGTGAAAAATCTCCCGCAGCGGATACGCCGCCAACGGAACGAGAAGCAGAAACACCTCGCACAGCAGAAGCTCGCGCAGCGTCAGAAGCCCCGCCGGGGCGTACATCAGAACCAGCGTGAGCCCCGTGACGATGGGCGGCAGGGTCAGAACGCGCACGACCAGATGCGTGATCCGTCCGGCCGCCCCGTTCGGCTTCATGTCTCAAACCCCAGCATGATTCCGCCGCGCTCGGCGTAATAGCTGCACAGCCCCCGCAGCGGATGGATCTGCGCGTCCGCCGCCGGGAAGCGCCGGCGGATCTCGTCGCGGATTTCCAGCGCGAGCGTCTCGTTCTGGCAGTGCCCGATTCGGGCGCTGCCGCCCCTGTAGCCGAGCCGCTCCATTTCGGACAGCATCAGCTGCCGCGTCCGCCGCGCGCCGCGCGCCTTTCCCAGCATCTCAAGCGTGCCCTCGGCGCTGGCCTGTCCGACGGCGCGGATGCCGAGAACGCCCGCCATCGTCGCCACGAGCCGGTTGACACGCCCGTTCTGGGCGAGGTTGTGCATGGATTCCAGCGCGAAGAGCAGGCGCGTCCGTTCCCTGTATTCCTGCACGGCCCTGCACACGCCGTCGAAGTCCGCGCCGGCGCGCGTCTCAGATAACGCTTTTTCGATGAGAAGGGCGATTTCCGGCCCGGCGGACAGCGAGTCCACCACGTGAATGCGGCGGGACGGGTCGCGCTGCCGGCAAATTTCCTTTGCCGCGCAGGCGGCGTTATAGCTGCCCGAAAGCCCGCTTGTGATGGTAAACGCGATCACGTCGCCGCGCTCGCCGAAGGCCTCCTCCCACTGCGCGATATTCGGGCACGCGCTGTAGGAGCGCCCCTTCGTGGCGCGCAGCGCGGCGACCATCGCGTCCACGTCAAGGGACGCGTCGTCCCGAAATTCCTCCGCGTCCGTGCGTATCGTAAGCGGAACGCTGACGAAGTCCGCGCCGTCCAGCGCAAGCAGATTGCAGCTGGAGTCCGCGGCAATGCGAAACTGATCCATTGTATGACCTCCGAATCGCAAAAAGCGTTTGGTCCGGTTTCGAAAAACCGATACAGAGATTCTATCAGGTTTTCATTCCCTCGTCAACCGCTTTTTGAAGGCTTACGAGAATGTTTTGCAAAACCGTTGAACTTTTATCGAGAAACGTGTATAATGGCGTCATGGAACAGGAAGTGAAGAGAATGATCGTGGATATCAAGGGTTTCCACCTGCCGCGCTATCAGCAGATACCGGACGTGGGGCTTTATCTGGAGCAGGTGGTGCGCTACATCAACGCCCACCTCGCGCCGCTGGGCGAGCCGGAGCTGACGGGCTCCATGGTGAGCAATTACGTCAAGCAGAGCCTGATCCCCGCGCCCATAAGAAAGCTGTACACGGCGGAGCACCTTGCGCGGCTGCTGTTCATCGCCGTGGTAAAGCCCGTCGTCCCGCTGGAGGGACTGCGGCTGATGTTCGGCATACAGGAGGACAGCTATACCCTTCAGACCGCGTACGACTATTTCTGCGACGAGTTTGAAAACATGCTCGGCGCGGCGTTCGGCGTCGCCCCCGCGATGGAGGGGCTTGGCGGAACGCACTCCGACGCAAAGGTTCTGCTTCGAAACACCATCTCGGCTACCGTCAACAAGGTCTATCTGGACAGGTATCTGGAGGAGTATCAGAGGCGGCGGGAGGAGGGCGCGTCCGCGGAATAGCGGAAAGCCATATGGAAGCGCAAAAAGAGACAATGCGCCGCGCCGTCTCTTTTTTAAGGCGATGCCGCACAAATGAGGTGGTCGGCCGGCGAATGGATTTTTCGTCAGATACAAATGCAAATTTCGAAGGTTTACTGGAGGTAAATCGAGGAATTTGCATGCCGCAGATGACGGAAAAGACGTCGCCCGACGCACCGCCGAATTGTGCGGTGTCGCCTTAATCCTCCCGTCCGCGGAAAAACGCGCGCGGAGGGTCTATTTCTCCGTCCGCGCCCATCTCGCGTAGTCCTCGCGCAGCATGGCGTACAGGTCCACGTCGACGTAGCGGCCCTTATTATACAGGCGGCCGCGCAGGGTGCCTTCCTTTCGCATGCCGCATTTGCGCATCACGGCACCGGAGGCGGCGTTTTCGACCTCGTGCTGCGCCTCCACGCGGTGAACGCCCAGCTCCTCGAAGCTGAAGCGCAGCACCTCGGCGAGCGCCTCGGTCATGTAGCCGCGGTTCCAGCGCCTGCGCGCCAGCGAATAGCCGACCTCGCAGGCATTGTTGTCCCGCTGGTACCACATATAGCCGATCGTGCCTACCACGCGGCCGGTTTCCTTTTCCTCAATGCCCCAGCTGGCGGGCTCTCCGGCGCGGTACCTGCGCAGCATGTAGCGGACGTAGGCGCGCGCCTCGCTGACGGAGGTCTGCGCGTCCCACAGCACGTGCTTCGCCACCTGCGGATCGCGGCTGTAGTCGAACAGGTCGGGCGCGTCGCGCATCTCCAGCCTTCGAAGGATGAGCCGCGGCGTTTCCAGCCGCGGCATATCGTCAAACAGACAGTCGTCAAACATCAGATTTCCACTTCTTTGTGCAGTCTCGCGGAGTCGTAAATGCCCTGAAGCATGCGCTGCATCGTTACGGCCTGGTCGAGATCGCTCGCCGGGCGCTTGCCGGTGCGCAGGCAGTCGATGAAGTGCGCGATTTCGGCTTCAAAGATGTTCACATTCTCGCTCTTGGGCGCGTTGTCGGAAAGGTAGCCCATTTCCTCGCCGTAGATCGTCAGCGGATCCAGCGTCGCGCCGGCCTTGCTGCCGCAGATCTGGGTGTAGCCGCTGTTCGGCGCGTTCAGCGCCCAGCTGACCTCGAACATCAGCGCCGCGCCGTTTTCAAAGTGAATCACGCCGCACGCGCTGTCCTCGGTGTCAAAGGCGGTCACGTCGCTGTCCAGCGCCGTCCAGCGGCTTACGCCGCGGGTTTTGAAATCGCCGATGGCGTAGGAGGTGGACGCGCTCACGCGCACGGGCTTCGGGCAGCCCATCAGGAACCACGCGCGGTCGATGCAATGCACGCCGATGTCGATGACGGGGCCGCCGCCGGACTTGGCGGTGTCGGTGAACCAGCCGATGGGCGTGCCGCGGCGGCGAATGTTGGCCGTCTTGGCGTAGTAGATGTCGCCCAGCTTGCCCGCGTCCACCATCTCGCGCAAAAGCTGCGCTTCGCCGGAATACCGGGTGGGCACGGCGAGCATGAAGGTGACGCCCGCCTTCTCGACGGCTTCCTTCATCTTCAGCGCGTCCTCAAGGTTGTAGGCCATGGGCTTTTCGCACAGAATGTTCTTGCCCGCGGCGGCTGCCTTGATGGCGCAGTCGGCGTGCGAACGGTTCCACACGCAGATGTCCACGTAGTCGCAGTCCACGTTGGCGAGCATGTCGTCAATGTTCTGGAACGCCTTCGGGATGCCGAACGCCTTCGCCGCGTCCTGCGCGCGCTCGAGGTTCCAGTCCGCAATCGCGACGACCTCCAGATCGTCCCGCTTCTGATACGCCGGAAGGTGCGCGCTCTGGGCAATGTTGCCCGCGCCCACGATGGCCACGCGAATCTTTTCCATGATAAATCCTCCTTGTGTTCTATAATAAAGTACATCAATGGGTTCAGTGCCTCAAAATCGCTCTGCCACGAACGGGTTCCACCGGAAATCCGCGCACCAAAGCGGCGGCGGAGAGCGCGGTTCGTCCCGCAAAAGAAGCCCGCCGGAAACCCGCGCGCCAAGCCAACCGGAGTCCACCCCGCGGCAGCGCTTCGCCGGAAATCCACACGCCAAAGCAGCGGCAGAGGGCGTTCTGCTTCGTAGAATCGCCGGAGAGCGCCCGTCAGAGCAGCGGATTCAGCGTTTCGAAGCCGGGCAGGCGCGGCTCGTCCAACGGAATGGTTCTGCCGGGAAAGAGCGCCGAGCCAGTCGGAGCTCATCCCGCGGCAGCGTTTCGCCGGGAAGCCACGCGCTGGGCGCTTGGGAGACCCACGCTGCGGGGGTGGACAATTCTACGCTCCGTAGAATCGTCGGGGGTGCGTTCGAGCAGCGGATTCAGCGCTTCGAAGCCGGTCAGGCACGGTTCGTCCAACGGAATGGTTCTGCCGGGAAAGAGC
>SFHK01000078.1 GCA_004556395.1 Clostridiales bacterium | reverse complement strand
GGCGTTCTCGGACGCGCATTTGTTCGAGGTGTTTTCCGGTGAAATGCTGCTGGAATGCATTCGCAACGGAGACTACGTTGATCCGCGCGACGTGGAAAATCATTCATCCCGCGTCCTCCGTTCGCCGGGCGGCGCAAAGCCGCCCCTTCCATAATAGGCCGCGCCGCGTTTTCGCGTTCCGGGCATAAAAATGCCCGCTCCGAAGTGACGTTCGAAGCGGGCGAGGGGAGAAACGGTTATTCAATGGAGAGCTTGAAGAGATTTCCGGTGTTTCCCGACGGAATCAGGATGGTTCCGTCCTCCAGCCAGCTGAGGGTGGTGAAGGACTGGACGGTGGAAATAAGGTCGGGCTGAGCGTCCTCCGGGAACTCGACGCGGCGGCAGACGAGGGTATCCAGATCGAGGATACAGCAGACGACGGTGCCATGATACGCAGCGAGAATCAGTGCGGAATAGCCGTCCGGGGAAAGCGCGGCCTGCTGAACATTCGGCTGTTCGAGGGTGCGCTGCGCGATAGCCGAAAGGTATTCGCTGATTTCCATGGACTCCGCCTGACCGGAACCGTCGACGGGAAGCCGAATGGCATTCGCGTCGCTGCCCGTGCCGAGGGTTTCGTTGTAGAACGTGAGATAATTCATATCATACGCGCCGATTTCCGAGCTTTGGATGTATCCCTTTGAAAGAAACAGCTCATAGCCGCTGTTTTCGCTGCGGTAATAGCGGCGCGGAGACTGTGATGCCAAGGGGTTTGGAAAACTGCGAACTTCGCTTTTCCATCTGCCGTCGACATTTGTAAACGTGATCACGCCGAGATGACGATCCTGTTTATTGTCGTCTGTGATGGCGCGCACGACGCCGTTTTTGTCTACGCTCAGCTGAGGATAATAGAAGAAGGCGCCCGAGACCGCACGGAGCAGCTCGGCTTCACCGGTTTCGAGACAGTAGCGCTTGAGGCCGCAGCGCGCGCCGTCGGCAACGCTCCCGTAAACGAGATAATATACGTATTTGCCGGTTTCGTCAAAGCAAGCGGTCGTAGCCGTCAGCGCGCCGAGGGATATGAGCCGTTTCGGCGTGGCTTCCGCAAGGAAGATGTCGCCGGTACGCGTGTCGGCGAGCAGCAAGTCCATAAATTGTGCGTTTATAAGCGTTTTTTGAATGAAAGTCATGGTGATGTAGCGCTCGTCCGGCGACCAGCAGAAGGAATCCGGTTCGCTGGGGAAAGGAGAACGATTTTCGATGCGCCGATAGGTCAGATCGGCGTACTCGTTCTGCGCGCCGCGGCTGCGATTTATGGTGAGCACCGTGATTTCCTCATTGCGCACGATGGCGGCGATACCGCCGAGATCGATTAGGAACGCATTTCCAGAGGGGGAAACGGAAAGAAGGCGGGCGCTGCTATCCGAATCCAGCGCGGACAGCGTGTCCGAAATGCGGGTTCGCAGACCGTCGCCCGAGGGAGTGAAGCGGAACCCCTCCGCTTCCGCGGCTTCGCGGTTTTCCTCCGCGAAGGTATTGGAAGAAAACACGGGGAGCGTGCTCAGAGAATCGATGAGCGTTTCCTGCGTGGGAACCAGACGAAGAGATTTTCCATCCGCTATGGCGGCGGCAAGGGCTTCGTCTTTTTCCTGTATGGAGGTCAGCCCGAGCGCCTGCGCGCGCTCAGGGTTTCCGGAGCGCAGGAGCGCGCGGGTGTAAGCGGACGCGTAGCCATTCCGCCAGACTGTGTCGGGCAGCGTTTCAAAGAGCTCGATGGCGCGTTCATACTGTCCGGTGCGGTCGCAGGCACGCGCGGCCTGCAGACGAAGTGTCTCGCTTGATTGATTTTCGCAGAGCTCGATGACCTTTTCATACTGTCCCGCGCGGAAATACGCCTGCGCGGCTTCGAGAAGCAGCTCTTCATCCGGCTGCGCGGAACAGATTTCCGCGTAGCGCAGTACCTGTTCGACGTTACTCAGATTGTCCGTGATGTAAAGCAGGCGCGCCTTTTCGAGATACAGCGAGCCGTCGGCGGGAGCCAATGCCAGCGCTTCCTCGATGAATTTCAGTGCGCTTTCATAGTTGGCTTCGGTGGAATACAGGCGGGCGAAGCCGCGCAGCACGGCGGGGTCGTTCGGCGAGAGCTTCTGCGCAATGTCCAGACAGATGTAGGCGGACTCAAGATCGCCTGCCGCAACAAAGGCTTCGGCCTTTTCGAGCATGCCGCCCGTTTCGTTGCCCAGCGCGGGCATGCACAGCAGGGAAAGTGCGAGAATCAGCGCGAGAATGCGTTTCATGGCGATACCTCCGTTATTTAATTTCGTTATGACAAAGTTTGGTTGGGTTTAGTATACCATGATTCGCTCCGCGCGGCAAGGCGCGCAGGGGAGGACGGGCAAAAAAAGAGGCATTTCCCGCTTTCCATTTGCATTGCTTTGTGGTAAGATAGCGGGGAAGGGAGGCGGCGAGGTGAGCGGACGCAGACTGTACTGGATTGACCTTTTGAAGTTCGTGGGCATCGTCGCCATCGTGCTGGGGCATGCGCTGGGCGAGGGGCCGCTGTGCACGTATCTGTACGCCTTTCACGTGCCCATGTTTTTCTTCGCTTCCGGCTGCGCGTTTCGGCGGACGAAGGAGCGCTTCGGCGCGTTTGCGCTTCGCAAGCTGCGCCAGCTGATCGTTCCGTATCTGCTGATGTCGTTTCTGTCGATTCTGGCGCTGTACGCCGCCAGCTTTGTGATGGAGCTGCCCCTCGGCATTCGCTTTACGCAGCCGTGGTATCGGTACGCGTGGGGCATTCTGTACGCCAACGGAAAGAGCGGCATGCTCAAGGCGAACGCGCCGCTGTGGTTTCTGCCGTGCATGTTCTGCGTGCTATTGATGCTGTACGGAGTGGCGCATCTCGCGAAGGGGAAAAAGCTGGTATACGCGGCGCTGACGGCGCTCAGCGCGGCGGTCGGGCTGTTGAACGAGCGGTTTCGAATTCTTGACCGCTGGCCGCTCGGCTTTGAAACGGCGCTGCACATGCTGCCGTTCGCGCTGATGGGATATGCGTTCCGTTCGGTTTCGGAGAAAATTGAGACCATGCCGGACGCGCGAAAGGCCGTCGCGGGTATCGCGCTGCTTGCCGCGGGCACGGCGGTGCAGATGGGCTTTGACGTATCCGGCCTGTATATGTTCGACCGGTATTCGAGCCTTGCGCTTTTATATGTGTGCGCGCTCGCAATATCCGTAGCAGTGGCGCTGCTGGGCATGGTGAGGGTGCTTCCGCGGCTGCGGTTGGTTTCGTATGTCGGCGGGCACACGTTTGTGATTCTGCTTCTGCACAAATTCCCGCTGCTCGTGTTCCGCTATCTGTGCCCGGGCATCGGCCCGCGGCTGCTGGCCGGTTCGGTTCCGCTGGCTCTCGCGGCTACGGCGGTCACGCTCGCGCTGTGCCTTGCGGCGGAAAAACCGCTCGCGCGAATCTGTCCGGCGCTACTCGGCAGGCGCAGAAAACAGGCCGTCTGAATCCCGAAAGCTTTCGCTGTCGATCTCGTAAATATCGTCGATGGAAAAGAACGTGCCGTCGGTCAGCTGTACGGTGCGGGCAAATTCGTCGATGCGCCGGATGTATCCGGTGCGCACGACGTACGCGCCGCCGTCCTTGCGCTCGTCGGGCACAAAGCAGGTGAATGCCGCCGAGGGGCGCGCTTCGCGTAAATCGGCCAGAAAGCGCAGCTTTTCGTTCAGGCGCGCCTTGGCGTCCTCGCTCAGTTCCACGCGCCGGTCGGTCTGGCGCGCCGTTTCGCGAACCGCGTCCTCATAGCCGCTCAGCGCTGCGAATGAGGAAAACTGCGCCGCGCGTCCGCTCATCGTCATCTGCGGGTGGCGGCGGGAGACGGGATGCGGGCGATCGATGATGTCGTCGTACCTGCCGGTCATGCCTTATGTCCTCCAAGCTGTCCGTTGCGTTCCCGGGCGGTCGCGCCGTCCATCAAATCCATGCCCTTCAAAATGGCGTTTTTGCCGAATTTCTTTTTGATTTCCAGAATGGCGCGCTGCCGCTTCGTTTCCCTTGCCAGCACGCGATCCTCCTCCGCGCGCTTTCGGTCGCGCGCCTCATAATCGGTAAACATGTCGAGCTGCTCCGCTTCCTCCGCGGGGCGCGCGGCGGCTTCGTCCACCACGTCCACGGCGGCAATGGAAAGGCGGCGAATCGTCAGGCGCGGGTCGGCGATGGAAGCGAACAGCTTTGCGGCCGCGTCGATGATCAGCCGCGAGGACGACGTTTTCCGGGGCAGCCGCGCGGAGCCGTGCGCCGGCTTGGGCGTGCGGCGGCCGTAGCGGTCGTTTTTGACTTCTCCGCCATACGCGCCGCGCGCGTCGGCGGATGAAACGTTTGAAATGTCGAAGCCGACGTCCAGCACGATCAGATCGGTGACCATATGCTTATCCACCAGCTGCAGCGCCAGCGCGTCGGCCATTTCCTTCACGACCAGAAGCGTCTGCTCGAAGGAATACGGACAGGAAAGCACCTGTCCGGAGCCGAAGCTGCTGCTTTCCGGCTTGTAGGCCTTAATGTCGGCGATGGTACAGGGCTCCCAGCCCCACGCGTGGTCGATGAGCAGCTCGGCGTTCACGCCGAACAGGTCGTAGAGCACGTCCTCGTTCAGAAGAGACTGGCGCGCGACGTCGCCCATCGTATAAAGGCCGCGGGCTTCCAAGCGGCGGGCGTAGCCGGGGCCCACGCGCCAGAAATCCGTCAGCGGACGGTGCTCCCACAAGAGCCTTCGGTAGCGCGTTTCGTCCAGCTCGGAAATGCGCACGCCGTTTTTATCCGGCGCAATGTGCTTCGCGCCGATGTCCAGCGCGATTTTGCTGAGGTACAGGTTCGGGCCGACGCCCGCCGTGGCCGTGATGCCGGTTGTGCGCAGCACGTCCAGAATGAGCTGCATGGCGAAATCGCGCGCGGACAGGCCGGAGGCGGCGAGGTATTCGGTGGCGTCGATGAACACCTCGTCGATGGAATACACGTGAATGTCCTTCGGGTCTACATATTTGATATAGATGCGGTAGATGCGCGTGCTGTATTCCACATAGCGCGCCATCTGCGGCGGCGCGACCAGATAGGAGAGCTTCCGCGAGGGATCGGCCTTTACCTCGGAGGACAGGCAGGATTCTCCGGCGAAGGCATGGCCGGGCGCGGCGGACAGGCGAACGGCGTTGATGGCGTTCACACGCTGAATCACCTCGAACAGCCGCGGACGACCCGGCACGCCCCACGCCTTCAGCGCCGGGGAGACGGCCAGACAGATGGTCTTCTCGGTGCGGCTTTCGTCCGCGACGACCAGATGGACGTTCATGGGATCCAGCCCGCGCAGCACGCATTCCACCGACGCGAAAAAGGACTTGAGATCAATGGCCACATAGGTGCGTTCGCTCATGCTTCGTCCTCCTCGCTCTTCGTGCTTCTATTATACCCGAAAACGGCGCGTTTTGAAAGCACGGTTTTTCGTCCGTCAGAAACAATTAAGAAAGCCTAAGATTCTTTCGGGGCGGATTTTAAGCTTCACCGGCTATAATGATACTCGTCAAAGGGAAAAACAACCCGGACGAATGAAAGTTCCGCGCTCGCGGCAAGCTTACTCAAAGGAGGTTTTTGATATGACAAGAAAAACCGGACGCGTGATTTCGCTCTCCCTGATCGCCATCGTGCTGGCGGCGGCGATGATTTTCTCCTTCACCGTTGCGGAGAACGTTACGCCCGCCGAGGCGAAGAAGGTCGTGAACACGACCACCGATTCGTCGCAGATTACCACGCCCTTTACCAGCGTGATCTCCGCCGTGCAGGAGAGCGTGGTGGGGCTGAACAACTATCAGCAGTTCAACTATTCCACCAGCCGCAGCTTCGGCGCGCGCGGCGCGCGCAAGAGCGTTGAGCAGCTGGCGGGCACCGGCTCCGGCGTGGTCATCTATGACAGGTACGTACTTACCAATTACCACGTGGTTGAGTCCGCCAGCCGCCTGACCGTCTCCACGCTGGGCAGCGAGGACGAACTGGCCTGCGAGCTCGTCGGACAGGATGAAGCGCTCGATATCGCCATCGTGTACGTTCCCGACCTGACGCTTCCGGCCGTTCCGCTGGGCGACAGCGACCAGCTGCAGGTGGGCGAGTGGGCGATCTGCATCGGAAATCCGCTGGCGCAGGAGCTGCGCGGCACCGCGACCGTGGGCATCGTGTCGGCGCTGAACCGCGAAATCAGCTCGACCACGACCACCGATAAATACGGCCTGAAGACCAGCGTCACCAACAACATGATTCAGATCGACGCGGCCATCAACTCCGGCAACTCCGGCGGCGGCATGTTCAACGTGCTCGGCCAGCTGATGGGCATTCCTTCGCTGAAGTACTCCGGAAGCAGCGCCTCCAACGCCACCATCGAGGGCATCGGCATGTGCATCCCGATCAACAGCGCCAAGCCGCTGATCGAGCAGGTTCTGACCGAGGGTCTTACCGAAGGCCATAAGACGACCGAATCCAGCGACAATAACGGCACCAGCACCGCGTCCGCCGGCGACCAGCCGAGACTGGGCGTGACGGTCACGACCATCAGCGCCTATAACAGCGAGGCCGTGTACGCGGGTCAGCTTCCCGTCGGCGCGCTGATCGGCGAGGTTGAAAGCGGCAGCCCCGCGGAGGCTGCGGGTCTGAAGGCAGACGACGTGATCGTGGAAGTGAACGGCAGCGTGATCACCTCCACCCGCGAGCTTTCCGCGCAGCTCACCGGCAAAAAGGCCGGCGACACGCTGAACGTGAAGGTCTACCGCATTGAAGACACCGAGAGCATGACCGGTGAATACGTCGACGTGACCGTCACCCTGACTGACTTCCACTAATTTCGGATTGTCTGTCTGCCGCCGACGCTCTCAAATGGAGCGACGGCGGCACTTTTGTTAAATGTTGCTTTTTGTATAGACAAACGGCATCCTCCCGTGCTATAATCTGTATCTGTCAGCGGGCGTGCCAATGTAGCTCAGTCGGTAGAGCAGCGGTTTCGTAAACCGCAGGTCAAGGGTTCGAGTCCCTTCATTGGCTTGCCGTTTGGCCGAGGTGTAGCGCAGTTTGGTAGCGCGTTTGGTTCGGGACCAAAAGGTCGCAGGTTCAAATCCTGTCACCTCGATCATTATTCCGTGCAATGTGTGAGCGTTGCGCGGATTTTATTTGTTCATAGCGCATCAAAAATCATGTTTTTTACCGGGTTATTAGCGAATTGGGGGAAAACTGGGGGAGTTTGGGAGAAAAGAAAGCGTCCCGCACGGGTGCGGAACGCTGGCGGCGTGCCGGAAACGGTGCGCCGCTATTCTTTTTTATCCCCCAATTCTTCCCCCAGCTGGGCGCGATCAAGCAAGCCTTGCGCGGCCTGCGCTGCATCTTCATCGCGGCGGCGCAGCGCGTGGGCGTATATGCGCAGCGTGACGCTGGCATCGGCGTGGCCCATGCGTGTGGCGACGGCCACGGCGTCAATGTTATTCGCCAGCAGTATGGTGGCATGCGTATGCCGCAGATCGTGGAAGCGTACCCCTTCAAAGCCGTGGGCATCCGCGAAGCGCCGGAACCACTTCGACGGCGTGTCATGGTGCAGCTGCGCGCCGTTCCATGCGTGGACTATCCAGCCTTCGCCAACCCACACGTCGCCCACGGTGGCGGCTGCGTCTTCCTGATAGGCCCGCGTTTCGTGCAGTACGGCCATCATGCCAGCAGGCAGCGAGATCAGGCGTTCGCCCGCTTCCGTCTTCGGGTCGCCTTCAAAATTGCCCGTTTCCGGCGTGTACTTCAGGGCGTGGCCTATGTCTATGGTGCAGTGTTCCCAATCCACGTCTGAAAGCCGCAGCGCGCCGACTTCGCCAAGACGCAGGCCGCAGAGCAAGGCCAATAGGACGGCGGCACGATAGCACATATTTGGTTCATCGTGCAGGCAGCGCAGCAGTTCCACGGCGCGTTCTTCCGTGAGGTAATGCACGCGGGCCTTTTTTGCAGCGGGCCGGTCAACCTTTTCCATGGGGTTCTTCCGCAGAATATCCCATTGTACCGCTTTATCAAGCATGGCGTCCATCGTGTCGTAATAGTGCCGCACGGTGCGGGGTGAAAGCGGCGCGTCCTTCGGCTTCGCTTTTGCGCGGCGCGCTTCTTGGCTGGGCCTGCGGGGATGCGCGAGCTTTTCATCCGGCAGCGCCGTCGTCCTGCGCGGGCTTTCGCGCACCTGATTCACCCATTCGGTCAGCATGGTGGGCGTCAGCTTCTTCAGCGGCACGTTGCCCAGCATGGGCAGGATGCGGGCATCAAGAAAGTGCCGATAATTCTTGTATGTGTTCGCGGCCAAGTTTGGCTTGACGTGTTGCTCCATCCAGTATTCGGCGAAGGCGGCCACCGTGTACGACTTTGCCGACGTGGGCTTTGCCCGGCCTTCCTCCACGTCCACGATCAGGCGGGCCAGCGCCTTTTCCGCTTCCTTGCGCTGCTTCGCTTCTGTCATGCTACCCGGAAAATGTATCGTATCGCGTACCCATTCCCACCCGTTTTCCGTCTGCACCTGTGTGCCGATACGCCACGAATTTTTCCCGCGTTTCTCAATCGTACCCATGGCCATGCCTCCATTCAAAGTAATGCGTGAAGGGGGGGTATATTCTTTTTTCCTGTAATATCTGTAATGCCGCCCAAAATGCAGCGAAAACCCTTGAAAATCAAGGGTTTTCAGGCTTACGCCCAATATGTTATCCCGAACCGGCAAGCGTTAGGAATCGACGCACGGAAGCGTAAGGCATTTAGTTTTTGGGCGTGATCGACCATTCGACGCCCGGTTCACAAATGACAGAAATGCAATACTGTGTCCGCCCGTCTACCGGCTGCAAAATCACATCAGCGGAGAACGGCGCGGTGGTGCCGGTGAACATCTCATTCGTGAGCGAATCGCCCTGCCATGCGTCAAGGTTCTTATACTGATGATTCAGCTTGACGATGAAGTTAGTGAGCAGCGCGTTCATGCTGCCTTTATTTCCTTCAACCGTTACGATCATCGGCGCGGGCAGCTCCACAAAGTCGCTGACGAATGGGCCGGTGCCGGACAGCGGCAGCGTGCCGCCGTCCATGATCGGCTCCACGACGAACGACCATGCGCCTGCCGTTTCAACCAGCAGGTTGAACGTGCCGCTTTGATCGAAGAATTTTTCTTCGTAGCTGTCCCCGTCGAAAACATAGTCATAGGCCCCGCCTGTGAGTTTCGCTGTGCAGCTGCCTTCGCTGGTGAGCTTCACCCGCGAGGGCGCAAAGGGAATCACGACATCGGAGAGAATCGCCGTACCCGTGCCGGACAACTCCACGCGCTCCACATCGGCGGCAGCAGCTGCGCGCAATTCGCTGATTCTGTTTGATATATTCTGCTGTGCATCCAGTAATTCCTCCATGCTGGCATCCTGCCAACCATCTGCAAGCACATCGGCCAGCGCCATGGCGGGCAGGCAGAGAACAAGAACGAGAATCAGGGCAAGCAATTTCTTCATTGATCGGTTCCTCCTTTTTTCTTGTAAAATGCCGCGGGCATTTTCGTCACTTCCAGCGCCGCCA
>SFHK01000002.1 GCA_004556395.1 Clostridiales bacterium | reverse complement strand
TATGCGAAAAACACGTCATCGTTCCTTTCTGCTGTTCATATCAGGTGTATCGCTATTTGGCTGGCTGTTTTGGCTTGATCTCATGTAGACACTATCTAATAGAAAAGCTCGTCTCCGCGATGCACTCATGCGGAGACGAGACAGCCTATTCTTCTTTTTTCGGCGCTTCCGTCGGAGCGGCGGACTTTTTGTCCGCGCCGGCTTCCTCCGGCGCGTTGTCCTTCCGGACGCGCGGGCCGCGGCTGCGGCGATTGTCATTGCGCGGCGGGCGCTTTCCGCCGTTCTTGGGCTTACCGCCGTCCTTCTTGTCATCCGAAGCGGCTTCCTCGGGCTTTTCCTCCCGTTCCGGCTCGTCGCCCACAGCGTGAAGCTCCATGTACTGGTAGGTATTCATGGTCTTTACGGCCTTGGGACGCGGATAGCGCTTCCTCTTGGGCTCTTCTTCCTCTTCCTTCTTCTCGACCGGCTGCGGCTTCTCCACGACCTTCGGCGGGAGCTCATTTTCCGTCGGACGCTCGCCGGGCGCGAGCTTGCGCACATCCTCCACGCCGTACTCGCGCACCTCGAAGCTGTCATCCGTGCGCACGCGCACCTTGACCTTCTCCTTCAGCACGTTGATCTCCGTCACGTAGCCCACGCCATCGGGCGTCATGATTTCCTTGCCCACGCGCGGCAGCTTTTTCAGCGTTTCTTCATAATAATCCTGCTCGTACTTCAGGCAGCACATCAGGCGGCCGCACTGACCCGAAATTTTCGTCGGGTTCAGGGACAGGTTCTGCTCCTTCGCCATCTTGATCGATACCGGCTGGAAATCCGCCAGAAACGCGCCGCAGCAGATGGGACGGCCGCACGCGCCGAGCCCGCCCAGCATCTTCGCCTCGTCGCGCACGCCAATCTGGCGAAGCTCAATGCGCATGTGGAACACGCTCGCCAGATCCTTGACCAGATCGCGGAAGTCCACGCGGCCGTTCGCGGTGAAATAAAAGATGATTTTGGAATCGTCAAACGTATACTCGACGCTCACAAGCTTCATTTCCAGCTTGTGCTGCGCTATCTTCTTCACGCACAGGTCAAACGCCTCGGCTTCGCGGCGCTCGTTGCGCTCCGCCGTGTCCAGATCGGCCTGCGTCGCCTTGCGAATGACACTCTTCAGCGGCATCACGATGGCCTCGTCGGGCACCTCGCGCGCGCCGGTTACGACCTCGCCCAGCTCGACGCCGCGCGTGGTCTCCACAATTACATTCTCGCCCGGGCGCGGCCACACCTCGCCGGGACTGAAATAATATACCTTACCCGCCTTTTTGAAGCGGATGCCGATTACCGTTGCCATGGGCTCTTAGTCCTCCCGATTTACCAGATCAAAAAACAGCATTTCCATCGTTGACTGATAGGAAACATTGCTTGTAAGCTTTTTTAGCGCCTCCACCGCGCACGAAAGCAGTCGGTCGCCGCGCACGCCCCGCTGAAGCAGGGCGCGCACCGCGTCCTCGTCCGGCTCCGCCGCCGCGTGCTCCGCGCGCATCAGCCGGGACGCCAGCGTTTCATAGATTTCCAGAATCCGCCGCGCGGAGTCCTTGTAGCCAGCGATCATCTGGAAGGCCGCGTATACGTCCGCGTTTTCTCGCACGGACAAAAGCGCGCGCACGGCGCTTTCATACATCGGCCGAAACGAATCGTCCTCCAGAATGCTCGTCGCCCGCCCGATGGAACCGGCTGCCTCGCGCGCCGTTTCCTTTGCCTGCGTCTGCGGAATGCCCCTCTGCACCAGCGCGTCGACGACCGTTTCGTCGTCCAACGGCGCAAAGCGGAACATCGCGCAGCGGGAGCGAATCGTGGTAAGCAGCGAAGACGGCTTCGCGGTAAGCAGGTAAAACACCGCGTAGTCCGGCGCTTCCTCCAATGTTTTCAGAAGCGCGTTCTGCGCGCTTTCGTTCATCCGGTCAGCCTGATCGATAATCACGCACAGGTGCCCCGCGTCCGGGCACAGCGACACGCGCTCGATCATCCTGCGAATCACGTCAACCTTAATCGACCCGTCCTCCGGCTGAATCAGCAGAAGGCGCGGCGAATTTCCGCTTAAAAACTGAAGGCAGGACGGACACCGGTTGCAGGGCTTTTCGCCCTCCCCTTCGCAGTTCATCGCGCGCGCCGCCAAAAGCGCCGCCGTTCGCTTGCCGGTTCCGTCCGGCCCCGCGAACAGCTGCGCATGGACAATGCGCCCGGTGTTCACCGGACGCATGATTTGTTCTGTCAGAAACCTCCGCGCACGGAATTCGGAGAACGAGCTGGGTTCCGGCATCAGAACTTCTTAAACTGATCGACGTTCAGCACAAACACCGTCGCGCCGCCGACCATAACCTCGATCGGGTAAGGCACATATGCGCCGGTCACGCCCGACATCGGCGTGGGAGCCGTCGCGATCTGCTTGCGGCTATGGCAGACCTTTTCAACGACCGCCATGGCTCCGTCCAGCTTTTTGTCCTCAACGCCGATCATCAGCGTCGTATTGCCCGCGCGCAGGAAACCACCGGTCGTAGCCAGTTTCGTAACGCCGTAGCCTTCGTTCATCAGCGAGCTGACAAGCTTGGTCGCGTCTTCATCCTGTACGATGGCGATGATAAGCTTCATAAACATCCCTCCTGCGTTTTCTTTCCATTTCTATTATACACGATTTTTTGCCTTCAGGCAAGTATTTTTTTACGCTTCCACGCGTTCCAGAGCAATCCGCTGCACCTTTTCCTGCGACAGCACATATGTCAGTCGATAGCCCGCCGTGCCCTCCGGGTTTGTGCAGGCCGTCAGTTCAATGCAGACGTTTCCATCGTCGTCCACGCGAATCACGCCCTTGCTCAGCGCCTTCCCGGCGGCCGCCTCTTCTCCGTACAACAGCTGATTGTCGTAGAAGCGCCCGTCGTCGTCCGGTGTGCCGAGCTTGTACGCCTCCATCAGCGCCGAAAACGACGCGCCCACGTCAATCCCGCGCGGCGGCTGAAGTTTCAAACCGGAAACGTTCCAGCTGATTTCCTGCAACGTCGCCTCGCGAACGCGCACGCGATAATACATTTCGGATACAACGCCCTCTCCTTCGTCAAGGCTGAACGGCGTTCGCGCAATCAGAAGCGTCGCCGTGCCGTTTTTCCCCTGCAAATACATGTTTGTCTTCAGCGTGTTCTGCAAGCCCTTCTTATCATAAGTGTACGTTTCTGCATCCAAGACGCCCGTAAAGTCTTCTACCTTTGTATTTGCGCCAATATTCAGCGTCTTCTCAGCCTCTTCCACGGTAAACGGCTCCGGCAGAACGACCGCGTCGGGATCGATGATCCGGTAGGTTGCAGCGCCGACAATTTTCGGCTCCGTGTGGGCGTAAGCCGCGCTCGCGCACACGAAAAGCAGCGCGCACGCCAGAATGATCAGCCGTCCAAATCGATTGTGTTTCATATTGTTTCCTCCTGCCTGCCCTGCCCGGGAATGTCGATTTCAAACCGCGTCTTTCGCTCATCGGAATGAACGGCGATCGTGCCGCCGACGCTTTCGACGATCTCCCGAACGATCGCAAGCCCCATACCGCGCTCCTCGCCCTTGGTAGAGAAGCGCTCTTCAAAGATTTTTTCCTTCAGCTCCGGCGGAATCGGCGGGCCGTTGTTTTCCACGGCGATGTGGAAGACCTCCCGCGTCTCGCCGATTTCCACCGACACGCACGCGGCCTTCCTGCCCTTGAGCGCGTCAAAGGCGTTGTCGATCAGGTTGCCCAGCACGCGGCACATTTCCCAGCCTTCCAGCGGGAAATTCTCCAGTGCGCTGCGAACATCCGTTTTCATCAGCACGCCCTGCTCGCCCGCGTCGATTTCCTTCGCGGCAATCAGCGCGTTCACCGCCGGCATAGACGTTTTCAGATTGCGTCCCACGCGCTTCAGGTCGCCGTATACGCGCTCAATGTACTCGCACGTCTCGCGGGTATCGCCCAGCTCCACCAGCGAATAGACCACCTGCAGGTGATTCATGAAATCGTGCCGCTGCTTGCGCATTTCGCCGTTCAGCTCTTCCAGATTTCTGTGCGATTCCTCCAGCATGTCGGTTTCCTCGCTCAGGCGCCGAGCCATGTAGGCCTCGCGAACGTCCATGAACGCGCCCCAGCTGACCAGCGCGGTCAGAATCACCAGCCCGACGCGCAGATACGGCCTGCCGAGCACCTCCGCGTCCAGCAGGCAGATCAGCGCGATCACCAGCGACGAGAGAATCTGAACGCCGTTAAAGGCGATCGTCATCACCGTCAGCTTTTCCATGTTCACGTTCGAACGCTTCGCCTTCATCATGTGCCCTTACTCAATCCTCACAGAACCCAGTAGATAAACCGCAGCACGTCCATATAGTCGTCCGCCTCGAAGCGCACCGTGCGCGCACCGGTCTGCTCGCAGCCCGGATACCACTTCGCGCCCGCGGCCTTGAAATGCTCCTTGAAGCTGATTTCCACCACAAAGCGCTCGGGCAGCGGGAACATGCATTCCTCCCGCTTCGCGGAAAACGCTTTCTCCACGCCCTCGCGGATGTGCGAAACCGCCAGCGCCGGATGGATGGAAACGCTGCCCGCGCCCACGCCCTCCGACACCGGAATCACCGTCGTGCCGGGACAGCGCGCCTTCATCCAGTCGCACAGTCCCTTATCGCCCGTGAGCGCGTAGATGGGAACGCCCAGATACGCGGCCGTCAGGCTGTTGAGCATCAGCTCCGGACACAGCTCGCCGTTGATCTTCACGTAGTTGTTGCCCAGATTCATCGTGTGCGAAAGCGGATTCGTGTCCATTTCCGCCGCCGAATGATAGCCGGTAAACACCACGCCGTCAAAGCTCTCGTCCAGCCCCGCCATCATCGAATACGGGTGCCGTCCCCAGCCGCGGAAAATGCGCGCGTTCAGCGGCAGCACCGACGCGTCTATGTTCCGCGCGGAATCGTGCGCGTCCTTCACCAGAATGTCGTCCGCTCCGGCGGCGTTCGCGCCCTCGCAGGCCGCCGCCACCTCGCGCGACATCTGCGCCGCGAAGCGCTCGTATAAGTCCTTGCCCTTGTCCGTCTCCTGCCAGTCGACGATGCCGCAGGTTCCCTCCATGTCGGACGATATAAATATCTTCATGCCGCTTCCCCGTCAGTCTTCCATCTGCACGAACGGCACCTGATTGGTTCCGTCCATCCACAGACGCTCGATGTTGTAATACTGCCGCTCTTCCGGATGGAAGATGTGCACGATTACGCCCAGATAGTCGAGCACGATCCAGCGGGATTCGCGCACGCCGTCGTTGCGGCGGGGCGTAAGTCCCTCTTCCGCCAGCTTGTCGGTGACCTCCTCATACAGCGCGTGTACGGCCTGCGCGCTGCGTCCGGTAGCGATCACGAAATAATCGGTGATCGAGGTCAGATGATCCACCTTGAGAATGGTGATGTTCTCGGCCTTCTTGTTGTCGAGAATTTTTGCGATTTTCAGTGCCAGATCCTGCGTCTGATTCATAGAAACCTCCACTTTATCGATCAATTGTAGGGTTGCCGGATGCAGCGTCTCGCCGCGCGCGCGCACGTATTCCACGCTCAGCCGCGCGCACATTGAAACGGCCGCGTCCAGATTTTCCATCGACAGTCTGCGCGCCTCGTCGAGCCCGGGAAACGGCCTGCGCCCCTCCTCAACGAAGTCGCTGACAAAGATCACCTTTTCAAGCGCGGTCATATTCGCGCGCCCGACGGTGTGAAAGCGAATCGCGCCCAGGATTTCCGGGTCGGTCACGCCGTACACCGTGCGCGCCAGCGCCGCGCCCGCCGCCGCGTGCATCAGCGCGCCGCAGCTTCTTTCAAGCGCATCCGCCTGCACGCCCGCCGCGTCCGCCGCCGCAAGCATATCCTCCAGCGGCATGCACTTCGCGCAGTCGTGCAAAAGCGCCGCGGCATGCGCCTTTTCCACATTCACGCCGAATTTTTCCGCCATGCGTTCCGCCGCGCGGACGACGCCCTCGGTATGCCGCCAGCGGGACTCGCTCAGCGTTTCCTTCAAACGGCGCTTCATCTCTTCTTCCGTCAAGACAGCTTCACTTCCCCTCTTCTATTATACACGAAACAAAGAAAAAGCGCAAACTGAATAAACGGATTTTTTCCGGGTGATACTGAGGGAAATTATGAAAATCAGGTGAATTTCATGGGCAAAACACTGGATTTGCTGTTCATCGGCTCGGCGCTGTTTCTGTGCGTGCTGCTCGTTCTGACCTTCTCCGGCGTGGCCACGCAGCCCGCCGCGCTGATCGCGCTCGCCGCGGGAATCAGCGGCACGGTGCTTGCGGAACGGCTGATGGCGCGCAGGCCGCGCCTGTCCGGCCGCGTTCGCCGCCGCTCCACCGACGCCTTTCTGAAAAAGACCATATATGAGGACGCCGCGCGCGCGCACGAAGCCGTGTTCACGCTTCTTGAAAAGCGCTATCCGCTCGCCGATCCTTCCTTTGAGGGCGGCTGTCTGCGCTTCACGCACATGGGAGAACCTTCCCTGCTCTGCGTTCTTCAGAAGCTGCGCGCCAGTCCGGACGATCTTCTCGCCCTTTGGCGCAAGTTCGGTGCGAAGTCAAACGTGCGCACGATGGTCATCGCCGTGCCCGGAAAGGCGGACGCGGACATTCGCGTGCAGACGCTGAAGCTGCACGCGCCGGAGACGGTGCTTCTCGACCGCGCTCAGCTCAAGCGGCTGGCGCGCCGCTATGGAAGCATCGAAGCGCCCGAGCGGCACACGCGCGCGGCGCGGCCGTTTCAGGCGCTTCGAAGTCTTCTCTCGCGTCGCCGCGCATGGCGGTACGCGCTCGAATCGACGTTTCTAATTTTATATTACCTTTTCACCGGCGCGTGGTTCTACCTTCTGTTCGGGCTTGCGCTGCTGTTTATCGCGCTGATCTGCCTGCCCGCAAGCGAAGAACCGGAAAAGCTGATCTGATCAGCCCAGCTCGTCCAGATGAATGCGCGAATCCTCTCGCGCTTCCCGATAGATCACAAAGCGGTTGCCGATCACCTGCACCGGCTCGGCGTGTACCTTTTCGCACAGCTCGTCGCACGCCTCGCGGGTCTGGCCGTAGGGCGCGTTGCGCTGCACCTGCACCTTGATCAGCTCGCGCGCCTCCAGCGCGTCCCAGCATTGCTTGATGACGGTCGGCGTGATACCTTCCTTGCCGATATGCAGAACCGGCTCCATTACCGCGCCCATCGAACGGAGCGCCGCGCGTTGTTTCGTCGTCATATTCGTATTCCTCCGATTTTATTCCATAAACTCGAATTCCATGCCCTCGATGCGCACGGTATCGCCTTCGCCCGCGCCCGCCCGGCGCAGCGCGTCGATGATGCCCAGCTTTCTGAGCGACCTGTGGAAGTATTGCAGCGAATCCTCGTCGCCGAAGTTTACCGAGCGCACCAGCTCCGTCACCGCCGTGCCGGTCACCTCGTAAGCGCCGGCGCGCTGCGCAATCTGGAAGCTGCGCTCCGTCTTCTCTTCCTCAAGCTCCTCTTCCTCAAAGCGCTCCGGCTCGGGCAGCTCGCGAATACGGGCCGCCAGCGCGCGCATCAGCGGCGTGAAGCCCTGCCGCGTCGCCGCCGAAACCGGATAAATCGGAATGTTCTCGCCCTTCAGCTTCTCGCGCAGGCGTTCGAGGTTTTCCTCCGCGCCGGGCAGATCGATCTTGTTGGCCGCGATAAACATCGGCTTGTTCTTCAGGTCGCCGTAGGCCTCCAACTCCTTCATGATCGCGTCGTAGTCGTCCAGCGGGTCGCGATCCTCCGAGCCGGAAATGTCGATCACGTGCAGCAGCATGCGCGTGCGCTCGATGTGCCGGAGGAAGTCAAAGCCCAGACCCACGCCGTCGCTCGCGCCCTCCACGATACCGGGAATGTCCGCCATGATAAAGCTGAAGCCGTCCTGCTCCACGATGCCCAGATTGGGCTGAAGCGTCGTGAAGTGGTAGTTGGCAATCTTCGGCTTTGCAGACGTGACCACCGACAGAATCGTGGACTTGCCCACGTTCGGGAAGCCAACCAGCCCCAGATCGGCGATGGACTTGAGCTCCAGCACCAGATTCAGGCTCCTTCCCCGCTCGCCGGGCTTGGCATAGTTCGGCGCCTGCCGCGTGGGCGTGGCGAAATGCTGGTTGCCGTAGCCGCCGTTTCCGCCGCGAAGCAGCACGCGCGGCTTGTCCGTCTCCGTCATGTCGGCAAGGATTCGGCCGGTGTCCGCGTCACGCACCACGGTTCCGCGCGGCACCTCGATCGTGACGTTCTCTCCGCGCGTACCGGTTCGGCGTGAGCCGGAGCCGTCCGCACCGTTGCCCGCGGCAAACGAGCGCTTGTAGCGGAAGTCCATCAGCGTGTGCAGCCGCTTGCTGGCGACCAGAATCACGTCGCCGCCCCGGCCGCCGTCGCCGCCGTCGGGCCCGCCCGCCTGCACGAACTTCTCCCGGTGGAACGACACGCAGCCGTTTCCTCCGTTCCCCGCCTGCGCACGGATGTTTACCTTATCCACAAAAAGGGGCATGTTTATCAGTCTCCTTCGGTTCTTATGGCAGCGCCGGATTGTGCGGCGACGCCCTATATCTTCTTTTCGCAAAGCCCGTCGTTCAGCGGGCACCGCTCGCAGGCCGGCTTTCGCGCGGAGCAGCAGCGCCGCCCGTGCCAGATGAGCAAATGATGCGCGTGCGCACGCTCCCCCTCGGGAATGATTTCCCGAAGCTGCTTTTCCACCTTTTCCGGCGTGTCGGCGCAGGCAAGGCCGATGCGATTCGCCAGCCGGAACACATGCGTGTCCACGGGAATCTGATCGTCCCCGAACGCCGCCATCAGCACGACGCCCGCCGTTTTCTGGCCGACGCCCGGCAGCGCCATCAGCGCCTCCCGCGTGTTCGGCACCTGCCCGCCGTACTTCTCCGTCAGCTCATGACAGGCCGCCAGAATGTTCGCGGCCTTCATGCGATACAGCCCGCATTCCTTGATGCGCGCTTCCAGCTGCGGCTGCGTGAGCGCGCCCAGCGCGGCGGCGTTCGGATAATCCCGAAACAGCGTCTCCGTGACCATGTTCACGCGCCTGTCCGTGCACTGTGCGGAGAGAATCGTGGCGATCAGCGTTTCAAACGGATTTGAAAAATGAAGCTCCGCCCGCGCCTCCGGGTACAGCCGAGTCAATTCCTCAAGCACCTTTACGGCTTTTTCTTTCGTCATTGGTATCCCTCCGGTGGTTCGGCATCGAAAGTCGAGAGGGCGGCTGCCCTCTCGCAGATTTCTCCGGGTGCAAACCACACCGCTTTTATTATACACTTCTTTTTGCGTTTCCGATACATACGGTTTGTAAATTAATCCCTCATTGACAGCGCGCGAAGCCGCGAACCCGCCGCGGACGCGGGCGAATACGCATACAGACCGATCAGGTTCGCCGAACCGGCGCGCGCGACCACGCGCCGAACCGCGCTCAGATCGTTCAGCTCAAATCGCACCGAAAGGCCGCACCCCGCTGAAATTTCGCGCGGCGTGGATACAACGGTGCCTGCTATTCCCTCGCGCCGCAGCATATCGTTTAAGCGCATGACCTGCTGTCGGGAGCGGTACGCCGCAATGCCGAAGCTGTCTCCCATCTGGCCGCCTCCCTTCATACCGACCGCGGACGGCCGGTATTCCATAGTACGCACGCCCGCGGCGCGGCGTGAAGCAAAGGAGGACGCGTTTTGGAAACCTATCTGGACAACGCTGCCACCAGTCATCCCAAGCCGCCCGCGGTGCTCGACGCCGTGCGCCGGGCTCTGACGGAGGACAACGCCAACCCGGGACGCTCCGGCCATCCCCGCGCGCTGCGCGCCGCCGAAGCCGTGCTGAACGCCCGCGAAACACTGGCCGGGCTGCTCGGCGCGCAGGATCCGTTTTCGATCCTGTTCACCTTCAACTGTACCGACGCGCTGAATCTGGCGATCAAGGGCATTCTGCGCCCCGGCGACCACGTAATCGCCAGCGCGCTGGAACACAATTCCGTGCTTCGCGTGATCAAGACGCTGGAAGCCTCCGGCGGCGTGGAAACCACCATCCTGTCCCCGCAGCCGGACGGCTTCCTCGACCCGGCGCGCTACGCCGCCGCGATTCGCCCGAACACGCGCCTTCTGATTCTCACGCACGCCTCCAACGTCACCGGCGCGATTCAGCCGGTTCGCGAGGTCGTCCGCGTCGCCCGCGCCAACGGTATCCTGTCACTGATCGACGGCGCGCAGGCGCTCGGCGAGCTTCCCGTGAACGTCGAATCCCTCGGCTGCGACCTGTACGCGTTTCCCGGCCATAAGGCGCTGCTGGGCCCGCAGGGCACAGGCGGGCTTTACCTTGCGCCGGGACTGCGGCTGGAAACGCTGCGCGAGGGCGGCACCGGCAGCTCCTCCGAACTTCTCGTGCAGCCGGAGGAGCTGCCGGAACGATACGAAGCCGGCACGCTGAATCTGCCCGGAATCGAGGGGCTTGGCACCGGCGCGCAATACGTTCGCGAAAACGCGGCCGCGATTGCCGAGCGCGTGCACCTTCTGTCGCAGGCGCTGTATCAGTCGCTGCGCGCGATCCCCGGCGTTACCGTTTACTCCCCGGGCGACGCGCGCCGCCGCACCGGCATTGTGAGCTTCAACGTCGGCGACCTGTCCTCCGCCCGCGTCGCGCAGACGCTCGGCGACCGCGAAATCTGCGTGCGCGGCGGCCTGCATTGCGCTCCGGAAGCCCATCGCTTCCTCGGCACCCTCTCCCGCGGCTGTGTCCGCGCCAGCATCGGCGCGTTCAACACCGCCGAGGACATCGAAACTCTCGTCCGCGCCGTGGATGAAATCGCCCGGAAAGGATGATCTCCGTTCCAACAGAAAAGCCGCCGTCCTCTCAAATCTTGAAAAGGCGGCGGCTTTCGTTTGGGTCGACCGGGAATCAGGCTCCGATTTCCTTCAGAAGCACGTCATACGCGGTCTTCAGCTGGTTATCGTTGTTCATATCGGGCGCGTAGATCGACGCGTCGTAGCTGTCGTTCATCTCCACAACCACATCCGGCGTTACGCCTTCCCCGTGGATCGAACGCCCCTTGGGCGTGAAATACCGGGAGGTCGTCAGCTGCATGCCCGCGCCGTCGGACGGGAACTCGTACTGGGTCTGCACGATGCCCTTTCCGAACGTCTTCGTGCCGACGATCTTCGCCACGCCGTAATCCTGAATCGACGCCGCGAAAATCTCGGACGCGCTGGCGGACATCTCGTTCACCAGTACCACCATGGGAATTTCGCACCGGTCGGCGTTGGAATAGTAGTTTTCGCGGCGGCCGTTTCGATCCTCGGTGTACACGATCAGGCCTTCCGGCAGCACCATATCGCAAATATCCAGACAAATGTCCAGCTGGCCGCCGGTGTTGGAGCGCACGTCGAAGATGACGCCGCGCACGCCCGCTTCCTCGAACGCGTTCAGCGCCTCGCGCACGCCGGACACCGCGTCGCCGAAGAACTCATACAGCACGAGATAGCCCACGTTGCCGTCGAGAATCTGGTATTCCACGCGGTTGACGCTGACGTTGTTGCGCTCGATGTTCAGCTCCAGCGTCCGCCCCTTGCGCAGAATGCTCAGCTTTACATACGTGCCCGCCTCGCCCTTGATGCGCGCGGTTGCCATGTTCATGGCTTCCGTCGTTTCGGCGGAAACCGCCTCGCCGTCCGCGGACAGGATCACGTCGCCGGGCAGAAGCCCCGCTGTCTGCGCCGGGCTGTTCTTGAACACGCGCAGCACGACCAGCCGCCCCTGCTTGTCAGAGGAAACCAGCATGCCCACGCCGCAGTACTGGCCGTTGTGATCCTCGTACATCTTGGCGAGATCCTCCGGCGTGTAATAGAACGTGTATGGGTCGCCGACGCTTTCCATCATGCCGTCAATCGCGCCCTGCACCAGCGTGTCGGAGTCCAGCTCCTTGTAATACTCGCCCATCAGGCGCTGGTAGACCTCTTCCAGCCGCGCGTAGCGCTGCGCCGTTTCGTATTCCTCCTGCGTGGTCACATGCAGGGGCGATTCCACACCGGCGCTGGCGTTCTGCAGCGCCATCGTCAGACTGACGCTGACCGACGCCACCGCGAACACGGCGCATATGGCCGCCACAATCGCCAGAGTTTTCCGGGAGATTTTCGTCATTTCGTTTCTCCTCAGCTTACACCTTGCCTTTTCGGTCGGCGTTGTTCTTGCCCAGCAGCATCATCAGCTTGAAGGTCACCGCGTCGTCAAACGCGCGCAGATCGAGCCCGATGATTCGCTGCACCTTGTCCAGACGGTACACCAGCGTGTTTCTGTGAATGTACAGCTGTCTCGACGTCTCGGAAAGGTTCAGGCTGTTCTCGAAGAACTTTTCAATGGTGTGAATCATTTCGTCGTTGAACAGCCGCGCGGTCTTGCGGTTGAACATCATCTGGTGGAATTCCTGGCTCGTGTCCTCCGGCACCTTGGCGAGGAAGCGCTCGATCAGCATCTTGCGATACACGAAGATCTGCTGCTTCGGATGATACATGCGACCCACGTTGATGGCGGCGCGCGCTTCCTCATAGGATTCGCTCAGCTGCGTCAGCTTCGAGCGCACGTCTCCGATGCCGATCAGCGCCGGATGGCTGGTTTCGCTCACAAACGTGTTCTCAATCGCGGCAGCCAGCTGCTCCATGTCGGCAAACTCAAACCGCTCGTCCACCGTTTTGACCAGCGCCACGGCGTGGCGGCCCACCTCGGTGATGATGTCGGTGCTGTTCTCGTCCACGACGTTCTTCAGAATGTTCAGCGCCGCCTCGGAATCCAGCTCGGCGAAGTGGAAATACATCACGCAGCGATCCTGCTCCATCGGCAGGTTGTGCTCGGAGGCAATCGCTTCCAGCTCGGCGGCTTCGGCTTCGCCGCGAAGAATGCTGCGCATGCTCTGCTCGACTGACGCCTGCCCCATATCCATGCGCATCAGCGTGTTGATCAGCTCCGCGCACAAAACGGCGCAGCTCTTCACATCGGCGTTATCGCCGGACAGGCAGATGAACAGCGGCTGCTCGTCCTCGGTTCCAATCAGCGTAAAGCCGCCGTACACCAGCGGTTCCGTCGGATTCTTGAGCAGCGCCTCAGGCAGCGTCAGCTCCTTGTGGTTGTCCTCCGGCCACAGAACCTGGCCGTTCGAATCAAACAGGATCACCTGCATTGTCATTTGAGAAAGAATTTGTGAGATTTTCGCCAACACACGATGGTCAAGATACATGGTTTCATCCTCCCCCGGCGCTGTCGCGTCCGAATTTGTTTGTTCAAGCTGCTGTAAAAACGGCGGTTTTCAATCAAAATTCAGTTTTGCCGCCGTTTCCGTTTAACACGAACAAATTATAACCGCCGCAACCGGATTTGGCAATATGCCGAATCGCGTTTGCGGCGGTTTTAACCAATATCTTACGCTACGCGCGAAATTCTGAACGAATTAGCGGGTGAGCAGCGTGGTCTCGGTATCTCTGTCGAAGAAGTGCAGGCGGCTGGTGTCGAACGCGACGGTGATGTCGTCGTTCGTGCGGCTCTTGCTGCGCGGGTCGACGCGGGCAACGATGTTGCCTTCCTTGCCGGAGGTGGAGAGATACAGGTAGGTTTCGGAGCCCATCAGCTCGACGACCTCAACGTGCACCTTGATGGAGGAGTCGGGGTTCTTGGCCACGAACTCGGGCGCGTCGTTGATGTTCTCGGGACGGATGCCCAGATAGACTTCCTTGCCGATGCACTCGTCGGAAACGAACTTCTGCAGCTTCTCGGCGGGCACGAGGATCTTGTTCTCGCCGAACGTCGCGTACACCTTGCCGTCGATCTTCTCGAGCTTGGCGTTGAAGAAGTTCATCTGCGGGGAGCCGATGAATCCGGCGACGAACAGGTTCGTCGGATAGTCGTACAGGTTCTGGGGGGTGTCAACCTGCTGGATGAAGCCGTCCTTCATAACCACGATGCGGGAGCCCATCGTCATGGCCTCGGTCTGGTCGTGGGTAACGTAGATGAAGGTGGTCTGCAGCTTCTGGTGCAGCTTGGTGATTTCGGTTCTCATCTGAACGCGCAGCTTGGCATCCAGGTTGGACAGAGGTTCGTCCATCAGGAAGACCTTGGGCTCACGAACGATGGCACGGCCCAGAGCAACGCGCTGACGCTGACCGCCGGACAGAGCCTTCGGCTTACGGTTAAGGAGGTGTTCAATGTCGAGGATGCGGGCGGCTTCCTTGACGCGCTTGTCGATCTGAGCCTTGGGGGTCTTGCGCAGCTTCAGGCCGAACGCCATGTTATCATACACGGTCATGTGCGGATACAGCGCGTAGTTCTGGAAAACCATGGCGATATCGCGATCCTTGGGGGCAACATCATTGACAAGCTTGTCGCCGATATAAAGCTCACCGTCGGAAATTTCTTCCAGACCAGCGACCATGCGCAGCGTCGTGGACTTACCGCAGCCAGACGGACCAACCAGAACGATAAATTCCTTGTCCTCGATGTCCAGGCAGAAATCGCTTACGGCCGTGACGCCACCGGTATAAACCTTGTAGATATTTTTCAGAGATACGCTTGCCATGAATGTAACCTCCTTTATAATAAGGGCGCGAATGTTGCGGTCTTGCCCGCCTCATGCAAGAATTATATCAGAATTGAAAATAAAAAGCCACTGTCGAAAATAACAAAGATGTAAAAGAGTTTTTGTCGCAATAACATAGACCCCATATCCATCTTCGTCCGCCCTCACGCGGCGAAATGTCAGCGCTTTCGCTGCCCATAGTACGCATTTGGGCCGTGTTTCCGGAAGAAATGCTTGTCCTGAAGCGCCGCGGGAAGCACCGGCGTCTGCGGATTTATGGCGTAAGTCGTCTGCGCGATTTTAGCGATTTCCTCCAAAACAACGGCGTTGTACACCGACTTCTCCGCGTTCTCGCCCCATGTGAGCGGCCCGTGGCCGCGCACCAGCACGCCCGGCGTGTGCATGGGATTCCGGCCGGAAAACGCTTCCTCAATCGCCGCGGCCGTTTCCGCTTCGTAGGCGCGCTCGGCTTCTTCCCTTGTCACATATCTCGTGACCGGTATGTCGCCCCGAAACGCGTCCGCGTGCGTGGTTCCAAGGCACGGGATGTTCTTCCCCGCCTGCGCCCACGCCGTGGCGAACGGCGAATGCGTGTGCGTGACGCCGCCGATCTCCGGAAACGCGCGGTACAGCGCCGCGTGCGTGGGCGTGTCGCTGGAAGGGTTCAGTTCACCGTCCACCCGGCTTCCGTCCGCGATGGACACGATCACGATGTCCTCCGCCCTCAGGCTTTCATACGGCACGCCGCTCGGCTTGATGGCGAACACGCCCGCCGCCCGGTCGGCCTCGGACACGTTGCCCCACGTATAGATCACCACGCCGCGCTTCCACAGCTCCATGTTGGCGCGGAAGGCTCTCTCTCTCAGTTCCTCAAACATCGGCTTTCCTCCCTTCGTCAGTTCAGCGCGTCGAGCGACAGGCTGAAGCTGGGCGCGAATTCGCGCATGAAGTCCTCCGCCTCCGGCATGTTCATCTCCCGGATGCTGATGCGGATATTCTCCCGCGCGGCGGTAAACTCCCCGTTTCCAAATCCGGCTTCCTCGACGCACTTTACATACGCGCTGATCCGGTCGGCCGCCTTGACCAGCTTCCATTCCTCGCTTTCCTCGTCCGGAAACAGCAGCCATCTGTATTCCTCCCGGATATCCTCGGGCAGATAGCCGAACAGCTTCTCGGCGGCGATGCGCTCGATTTCCTTGTACGCCGTTTTGATGCCCGGGTTAAAATACTTGATGGGCGTGGCCATATCGCCGGTAATCACCTCCGGCGCCTCGTGATACACCGCCAGCAGCGTCACGCGACCCGGATCCACATTGCCGCCGTAGCGCGTGTTTTTAATCAGCGCAAGCGCGTGGGCGATCATCGAAACCAGATGCGAATGCTCCTGATCGTTTTCCTGAATCGTGCTGCGCCGAAGCCCCCAGCGCTTGATCAGCTTCATGCGCGCCATGTACGCGTAAAAATGACTCTGCAAAGGACTCCCCTCCGCCTTCCATTGTGACGCGCGGAAGTCCTCCCCCGCGCGCGCTTTCTATTATACACGAAAACGCGGGCGCTTTCCAGCCGGAAAACACCCGCACGCAAACTTTTATCTTTTCGCCGCCGGCGCTCAGCGCACCGAATTTTTGCGCATCAGCTGCACAAGGCGATCCATGCCGGGAACGAGGGAGATTGCAAGGCTGATCAGCAGCTCCGGCCAAATATAGCTGAAGTTGTACACCAGCGAGTAGACCAGCGCGCCTTCCTCGGCGGCATTGTTCGCAAAGAACACCACGCCGGAAATCACGGCCATGATGAACTTTCCAAGATAGCCCAGCACCACCGCGATGGGCAGCTTCCAGCGGTCGGGAATCGGCAGAAGCTTCGCCAGGCAGCACAGCGCCACCGCGCCGTACGCCATCGGATAGTCCACCAGCATCTGAACCGGATGAATGACGTAGGGGTCGAGCAGCAGGTTCAGAAGGCCGAAGGTGAAGCCGGCCAGCAGACCCTCCAGCGGGCCGAAGGCCATTGCGAACAGAATCAGGGGCAGCAGGCTCGCCAGCGTCGCGGAGCCGCCCATCGGCGCGCGGTACATCCGAATCATGCCCAGCAGGTACGCGAGCGCAATGCACAGCGCCGCCTTGGCAATCATGAACGCGTTCCACTTCACGCGCTTTGCGGAGAAATACAGGCCGACGAGCATCAGAACCACCAGCGCGGCCACAACAATCTTGCTGGTCGTCGAGAGCTTGGTCGCGTCGTCCTCCTCTTCCGCGGGCGCTTCCGCCGCGGTGGCTTCGGCTGCGGTCGCTTCGGTCCGCGCCGTCGCGGGCGTGGCTTCCGCCGCCGTCGCGGTCTCGGCGAACGCCGGAATCGCCGCCAGCAGCAGAACCAGTACGGTCAGCAGGGCAAATACCTTTTTCATCGTGTCTCTTCCTTTCCTTATACCGCATGAGATACCCGATTTTCGTATAAGGAAACCCGCATGTGCTTTCGCGGCATGCGGGAAACGGATGTGTTCATTCCGCCAAAGAACGAAATCTTCTTCGCGCGGATTTACTTGCGTTCGCTTCCCTACGGTGGGATTATCCACTTCAGGTTCGAAGGGACCGGACGCGTGCGCGTCCATCTCAGCCATCTGGCGCCCCCAGCGGTATATTTGATTCACGCATATTGTATGCATCCGTCCATTCCCTGTCAAGTAAAATCCTTGCGCACGCGCATTTATGAAAACTGACGGGTGACAACGGCGCGATTCTCTGATACAATATCGGTAATCACGGAATCGGAGGCTGTTATCCATGAACGGCACCTGCTATATCGTCGGCTCCGGAGACTTCACGCCCAAGGGGCTGAACAAACAGCCCGGCGACCTCGTTATCGCCGCGGACGGCGGCTATCTCTACCTTTCAAGGCTCGGCCTTGCGCCCGACTTGCTCGCCGGAGATTTTGATTCGCTCGGATACGTGCCGGACGGCGTTCCCCTTCTGCGCTTTCCGCGCGAAAAGGACGATACCGACATGGGCATTTCCCTGCGCTATGGCCGCGAACACGGCTGCCGGCGCTTTCGCATCTACGGCGGCAGCGGCTCGCGCCCCGACCATTTTCTCGCAAACCTGCAAATGCTCGCCGGCGCGGCGCGGGATGGGCTGGACGTCGCGCTGATCTGCCCCGGCTTTGAGGTGCTCGCGCTCCACAACGCCGCCGTCATGCTCTCCCGCCCGTCCGGAACGGTCTTCTCCGTCTTCAGCTCCGGCGGCACGGCGGCGGGCGTGTCCATCGAAAACGCGAAGTACTCCATCCATAACGCGGCGCTCGCCGACGGCTTCCCCCTCGGCGTGAGCAACGAATTTACCGGCGGCGACGCAGTCATCTCCGTGAAGGACGGCACGCTGTGGATATTCGTGTACGACGGCGTGAACAACCTGTAGTAAAACGCGCGCCGCGGCTCCCGAACATGGGACGTGCGGCGCGCGTTTTCATATTACTTTGTAAGAAGCTCCGCGATCTGCACGGCGTTCGTCGCCGCGCCCTTTCGAATCTGGTCGCCGCAGCACCAGAGCGACAGGCCGCGGTCGCCGAAAATGAGGTCGCGCCGCACACGGCCGACGTACACCTGATCCTGATCGCTGGTATCCAGCGGCGTCGGGTAGTCGCGCCCGTCCAGATTTTGGGCGAGCACGCAGCCCGGCGCAAGGCGAATGGCTTCCATCGCCTGCTCCACCGAAATCGCGTCGCGCGTGCGCAGCTGCACGCTGATCGAGTGCGAGCGGATGACCGGCACGCGCACGCACGTGCAGCACACGTTCATTCCGGCGTTGTGCAGAATCTTGCGTCCCTCGTTCTGCATCTTCATTTCCTCGGTCGTGTAGCCGTTTTCCAGCCGGTCGCCGATCATGGGAATCACATTCTTGTGAATCCGGCACGGGAAGATGTGGGTTTCCACGTCCGCGCCCTGCACATCCGCGGCGATCTGCGCTTCCAGCTCGTCGATGCCCTCCCGGCCCGCGCCGGAAACCGCCTGATACGTGCTCGCGACCATCGCTTCAATCGGCGACACGCGCTGAATGCCGTTCACCGCCACCATGGTGATGATCGTGGAGCAGTTCGGGTTCGCGATGACGCCGTGATGCCGCAGCGCGTCCTCCGGGTTGATCTCCGGAACGACCAGCGGCACGTCCTCATCCATGCGGAATGCCGACGAGTTGTCGACGAACACCGCGCCCGCGTCCACAATCGCCGGACGGAACGCGCGCGCCGCGCCCGCGCCCACCGCGCCCAGCACGATGTCCATTCCCTTAAACGACTCGGCCGTCGCTTCCTCAATCGGCAGCGTTTCGCCCGCGAAATATACGCGCTTGCCCGCGCTGCGGGCGCTGGCCAGCGCCCTTACCTGCGAAACCGGAAACCGCCGCTCAGCTAAAATCTTCAGCATTTCCTGCCCGACCGCGCCGGTCGCGCCCAGCACCGCCACTTTGTATTCCTTCATGATTTTCCTCCTTCCCGCACGGTCGCGGCGCAGAACGCGCCCGGCAAAGCGGATATGATTTTTTGAATTTCCGCGGGCTCCATGGGAACCGTTTCACCCATGCGCCATTCGCCCGCCTCTGAAACGCCGGTCAGCAGCGTTCGGAGCGTCTCCGCCGCGTATCCCGGCACTCTGACATAGTATGGCTCCGCCGCTGCACGAGTGAGCGCCGCGGGCTTCAGGCCTTCCTCCAGCATCGGCGGCAGACCGGCGTTCAGCGACAGGACGTCGGCCAGCACGTTCGCCGCCGTGGGATACCGCCCCGCCCCCTGCCCCATCAGCCGGAAAAGCCCGCTCTGCTCGCCCTGATACCAGCACAGGTTGTCGTTTCTGAGCACGGCGCTCTCCGCGTCGGAGACCCGGAACAGCACCGGCCGCACGCAGGCCGTTACGCCCGCTTCCGTTTTCGCGGTCTCGCCGATCAGGCGGCACACGAGGTTCCTTCTTTTGAACGCCTGAACGTCTTCCGTTCGGATATTCCCGATGCCCATGACCGGCATTTCGTCCTCCGACGGAAGCGCGCCGAACGCGACGGCGGCAATCAGCGTCACCTTGCGCGCCGTGTCCCAGCCGTCAATATCGCCGGAGGGATCGCGCTCGGCGTATCCCAGCGCCTGCGCGTCCGCCAGCGCGGAAGCGAAATCCACGCCCTCGCGCTGCATGCGGTCGAGGATATAGTTGGTGGTGCCGTTCAGGATCCCGCCCGCGCGGACAATCCGGTCGCTTTCCCGCGCCCGCACGAGGGACGGCAGAAACGGAATCCCGCCGCCGCACGCCGCCGAAAACACAAGGCGCACCCCGGCGTTTTGCGCTTCCCGCGCGAGCTCGATTCCGCATCGGCTGATTAAAAGCTTGTTCGCGGTCACAAAATGCTTGCCCGCGCGGATGCACCGAAGCGCGTATTCCCGCGCCGGCTCCACGCCGCCCAACATCTCGGCCACGGCCTCGATGCGCGGATCGTCCGCGATGTCGGCGATGTCCGTCGTGGCGTTCTCCGTTCGCCTGACCCTCTCCAGCACGCGCACCACTTCGATTCCCTTTTTCGCCGCCAGCTCGTACACGCCGCCGCCGACCGTGCCCATGCCCAGAAGCGCAATCCTCATACAAACCTCCGCAACAGCAATTTAATATGTCCGTGATATAAAAACACTTGTATCAGAATGAGGAACATTGTATCATATCATTCAGAAAAAAGCAAGCAGAAAATTTGGAGATGATGAGCTATGGAACTGACCAGCACGCGCGACGACCGGCTGCGCTGCGGCGGCTATGAGGCAATCTTTCGCGGCATCGCGCCGGACGGCGGCCTGTATGTGCCCGCGGCGCTGCCCGCGCTTTCGCCGGACGAGACGAGCGATCTTTCCTATGCCGCGCTGACGGCCCGCATTCTGGCGCTTTTCCTTCCGGGCGTTTCGCAGGCGCATCTTCAGGCCGCGTGCGGCGCCGCATATCCCGCGCACTTTGACACGCTCGCCGTCTGTCCGCTCGTGAAGGCGGGAGACCGATATGTATTGGAGCTGTTTCACGGCGAAACCGCGGCCTTCAAGGACATGGCGCTTTCGGTCATGCCGTCCCTGCTCGCCTTTTCGCGCGCGACGCTCGGCGTTCAGGATACGGCGCTGATTCTGACGGCCACATCCGGCGACACGGGCTCGGCCGCGATGAACGGCTTCCGCGACCTGCCCGGCACGGCGGCGCTGGTTCTGTACCCCCGGGACGGCGTGAGCGAAATCCAGCGGCGGCAGATGACTGCCATGCCCGGCGCCAACGTCGCCGCCTGCGCCGTAGACGGCAACTTCGACGACTGCCAGCGCACCGTGAAGCAGGCGTTTCTCGGACTCACGCCGCCTGCGGGCATTCGCTTTTCCAGTGCGAATTCCATCAACATCGCCCGGCTTGCGCCCCAGATCGCGTACTATTACGCGGCGTACCATGCCCTCGTGCGCGAGCACGGCCTTGCAAACGGCACGCCCGTCACGTTCGTCGTGCCCACGGGCAACTTCGGCGACATTCTCGCCGGTCTGTACGCGAAGGAAATGGGGCTGCCCGTCGCGCATCTCGTGTGCGCTTCCAACGCCAACCGCGTACTCACGGACTTCCTCGTCACCGGCGTATACGACGCGCGGCGGACGCTTTCGCGCACGCTGTCCCCTTCGATGGACATTCTCGTTTCCAGCAATCTGGAGCGGCTTTTGTTTCACGCCGAGGCAGGAAATTCCCGCCCTGTGCGCGAATATATGCGAAGACTTGCGGAGGACGGCGCGTATCGCGTGTCGGAAGCCGCGCTTTCGCGGATTCAGCACGTGTTCCGCGCCTACGCCTACACGGACGAGGACACGCTGGCCGTCATGGGACGCGCGTTCCGGGAAACAGGCTACCTGCCCGACCCGCACACGGCCATTGCGTTCGCGGCGGCGGAAGCCTACCGGAAGGAAAACCCCGGCGTTCCGTGCGTCTCTCTGGCGACGGCCTCTCCGTTCAAGTTCCCGCAGAGCGCCCTGCGCGCGCTGAGCCTGCCGGAAAGCGGCGGCGCGTTCGACATGCAGGACGCGCTTTCGGCGGCCATTCATATGCCCGTGCCCCACGCGCTCGCGTCCCTGCGCGGCCGCGCGCCCATGCACACGGATGAAACCACCGTGCGCGGCATTCCCGAATACATTCTCAAAAAGGCGGCGATATTATGCAAAGCATAAAGGTAATCGTTCCGGCGACCAGCGCCAACCTCGGCCCCGGCTTCGACTCGCTGGGTCTGGCGCTCAACCTGTACGCGACGTTCGAGTTCACCCTGATGGACGAAGGCCTTGAAATCGAGGGCTGCCCGGACGAATATAAAAACGAAAACAACCTTGCCGTCACCGCGTTCCGCGGCATCTACTGGCGGCAGGGACAGCGCGCGCCGGGTCTGCGCCTGAAGATTCATTCCGATATTCCCAGCACGCGCGGCATGGGCTCCTCCTCGGCGTTCCTCACCGGCGGCGCGCTGGCGGCGAACGCGTTTCTGGGCAACCCGTTCTCCCGGCAGGAGATTTTGCAGATTCTCAGCGCCTTCGAGGGGCACCCGGACAACGTGACCCCCGCGCTGTACGGCGGCTTTACCGCCACGGCCATGCACGGGGGCGCGCCCTGCATGGCGCAGTTCCCGGTAAACGAGCGCGTGCACCTGTGCGCGCTGATTCCCTCCTTTGAACTGTCCACCTCCGCGTCGCGCATGGCGCTGCCCGCGACCGTCAGCCACAAGGACGCGGCGTACAACCTGTCCCGCGTCGCGCTGCTGATCAAGGCGTTCGAAACCGCCGACCCGCAGCTGTTCTCCGTGGCGATGAGCGACCGCCTGCACCAGCCCTACCGCGAGCACATGATCGACGACTACAAGACCGTGCGCCTGAACGCGCTGGCCGCGGGCGCGGCGGGCATCTACCTGTCCGGCGCGGGCCCGACGCTGATGTGCGTGTACCTGGACGAGGAGGTTCCCGCGCGCATCGAAAAGCTGATCGCGGGGCTGCGCAACGACTGGCGCGTGCTGCCGCTGGAGGTTGACCGCGAGGGCGCGCGAACGGAGGTGCTGGAATGAGCCTGAACTCGTTTCTGATCGTGGACAAGCGCATCCTGCCCGACTACTATCAGAAGGTCGTCGAGACGCGCCGCCTGCTTTCCTCCGGTCAGGTGAAGGAGGTCAGCGCCGCCGTGCGCATGACGGGCATTTCGCGCAGCACCTACTATAAATATAAGGACTTCATCTTCGAGCCGGGCGAAACCGCCTCCGGCCGCAACGCCGTATTCCTGATGCTGCTCAACCATGAGCCCGGCGTGCTGTCCAACCTGCTTTCGCTGTTTTCGTCGTCGGGCGCGAACATTTTGACCATTTCGCAGTCCCCGCCGATTCACGAAAAGGCGTCGGTCACGATCACCGCCGACGTCGACCATCTGGCCTGCGACGTCAGCGAGCTGATGACCCGCGCCATTTCCATCTCGGGCGTGGAGCAGACGCGGCTGATCGCCATGGAGTAAATCTGCATATTCACCTCCCTTCGCGGACAGACTACCGCGGAGGGAGGTGCGTTTATGGCCGGTATCAATGGAAGCCCGGAGGAAATTCTGCGCCGTTCGCCGTGCGCGTCGCTGGAGGAGAACCTCGACTGCCTGCGCGCGGTATTCCGCATGCCCCAGAACAAGGATATCGTGCTGCACCGATTCCCGGTATGCGGCTTCGGCGCGTGCGCGGCGTTCATCGACGGCATCAGCTCGTCCGACGAAATCGCCGCCTCCGTCATTCGCCCGTGCGTGACTGAAAAAGCGCCCGACGAAAACCTGAAAAGCGAGGATCGCCTGCGCCACATCGGCGAAAGCATCCTGTACGCCTGTCAGGTCAGCGAAGCGGACACCTTTGCCGACGTGGCGCGCGACATGCTGAACGGCCTGTGCGCGCTGTTTGCCGACGGCTGCGCGGGCGCGCTTCTGATCGACACGCGCGACCTGCCCCACCGCGCCGTGAGCCACACCAACAACGAATCCGTCGTGCTCGGCTCGCAGGAGGGCTTTGTCGAGAGCCTTCGCACGAATATCTCCCTCGTGCGCAAGCATCTGCATTCGCCCGCGCTGGTCACCGAAATGATTCCCGTCGGCTCGAAAAACCGGCTGAACGCCGCGCTTCTGTATGTGGACGGCGTGACCGACCCCAAAATCGTGGCAGAAGCGCGCCGCCGCCTGCGCTCGGTTTCGCTGGCGAACGTGTCCGGCACGGGGCAGATTCAGCAGCTGATCGAGGATTATCCGTTTTCGCTGTTTCCGCAGCTTTTGCAGACGGAACGCCCCGACCGCACCGCCGCGGGACTCGCCGAGGGACAGTTCGCCATCCTGGCCGACAACTCCCCCTACGCCCTGCTCGCGCCGTCGACGCTGTTTCATTTCATTCACGCCTCGGACGACACCTTTATGCGCTGGCAGTACGGCACGTTCATTCGCGTCATCCGCTCGCTGGGCATTCTGCTGTCGCTGTTTCTGCCCGGGCTGTATATCGCGCTCACGCAATTTCACACGCATCTTCTGCCGATGAACCTGCTCACGTCCATCGCGGAAGCGCGCTCAAACGTGCCCTTTCCGGTCATCGGAGAGATTCTTGTGATGGAGTTTTCGTTCTTCCTGATCAACGAAGCCGGCACGCGCATTCCCTCCCAGATCGGCTCGGCTCTGGGCATCGTGGGCGCGCTGATTCTCGGACAGGCGGCGGTCAGCGCGTCGATCATCAGTCCGATGCTGATCATCATCGTCGCGCTGACAGGCCTGGGCAACTTCGTCGTTCCCAGCTACAATTTCTCGCTGGCAATGGAGCTGTACCGGCTTCTTCTGCTGCTGATGGGCGCGCTGTTCGGGCTGTACGGCATCGTGATGGGCGCGATTCTGCTCATTTCGTCCGTGTGCCATCTGCGCTCCTTCGGCGCGCCGTATGTCGCCCCGTTCGCGCCGTGGCGACCGCATAACCCCGACCTGATTCTGCGCCTGCCGCTGTGGCTTCAGCGCCTGCCCATGTTCTACGCGGCGCGCTCCGCCGGAAAGGAGCGCCGCTCATGACGCTGTTTGCCCAGAACGAACGGAACCGCTCGATCTCCCACCGGCAGCTGATGCAGATGCTGTATGTCAGCGCCGGAAGCCGCATCTTCTTCCTGCTGGTCATCGACATGCCGGAGCTGAACGCCTGCGTGTGGATGGCGCCGCTAATAGGGCTTGTGTTCGCGTCGCCAACGCTTTTGTGCACCTATGCGCTTCTGCGCGAAGGCCGCATGCGCCTGTCGCCGTTTCTGCGCGAGACGGTGGGCGCGCCCGTGTGGCGCGCGGCACTGATCGTCTTTTCGCTGGCAATGACCTATGACGCGTCGTCCCTGTTTGAGGCGCTGCTCAGCTCCGCCGCCTACGCCACGCTGTACATGACGCCGGGCTGGATTCTGGCCATTCCCACCTTCCTCGTGCCCGTGATCGTCGCGTCCCGCGGCGGCAATTCCGCAGGCGGGCTGGGCGCGGTGTTCCTGCGCGCGGTGCCGCTTCTGTATCTGCTGGTGATTGTTTTCCAGTTCCGCTCCATCAACCTCGCGTGGCTCACGCCGCTGTTCGGCAGCGGCGCGCACGCGCTCGTGCATTCCGCGCGGCTGTGCGCCACCTACTATTGCATGATTCCCATCGGCCTATTGCTGGACGACGGCGAAAACACCACCGGCCGCGGCCGCGCGTATCCCGCAAGGCCGTGCAGCTTTTTATGGCTGTGCCTGATCAGCGCCGCGACGGTCTCCGCGCTCTGTGCCATTCACAGCGCCATATACCCCACTGTTACGGGCATGATGGATACGCGCTCGATCCGGCTGGATCTGGTGCTTTCCAACGGAAAGAGCAATCAGGCCATTCAGCTGCCGATGCTGATCGTCTGGTACGGCACGCTCTCCGTGGCGCTGGTGTTCACGCTGTTCTGCGCGGGTCGCCTGACGGCGGACGCACTGAATCTTCCATTCACGCCGGTTGTCGTCGCCTACGGCGTAATCGCCATTGTGCAGATGGTGCTCGGCTTCGCCAAACGGGAGCACGCGCTGTTTTTCACGGAATGGGGGCTGTACCCATTCACGGCGTTCTTCCTCATCACCCTGCTGATCGCGCTCTGGAAGAAGAAACGGAGGCCCGCATGAAAACGAAGCTCTGCGCCCTTCTGACGCTGCTCGCGCTGCTGCTCGGCGGCTGCACGCCCTCGCGGCAGATTGAAAACCAGGCGCACGCCATCTCGATGGGGCTCGACCTGACGGACGGCAAAATCTGCATGTCCGTACAGGTGCCGACGATCGGCGCGGGCAGCGGCGAGGGGAGCGGCAGCGCGTCCGCGACCGAATATTCCATCTATTCCGCGACCGCGAAGGATTTCCCGCTCGCCTACGACCTTCTGCTCGCGACGGTGCCCCAGCGGCTGAACCTGACGCAGCTGAAAAGCATCATCTTCTCCGAAGCGCTGGCGCGCAGCGAACGGTTCTTTCCGATTCTGCGCAGCACCATGCACATCTTCTCGCTGTCCGGCAGCGCCATTGTGCTCGTTTCGCGCACACCGGCGCGGGAAATTCTGGAGAATCAGGAGGCCTACATCGGCACGCACCTGTCCATCAGCATGCCGGCCATGCTGGAATACTATCGTGTGAACGGGTACATTCCCCAAACCAGTCTGTCGCTTTTGTACGCCGGACTGAAGAGCGTGTATTCCACGGGCAAGGCGGCGCTGTGCGGGCTTGAGGGCTCCGAACCGCCGCAGGACGGCAGCTACCTGCCCGGCGCGCTCGACCGGGAGGGCGACAACCGGGATGAATTCATGGGCTGCGCGCTGTTCAACCGCAATCGAATGGTAGGCATTCTGGACGGCCACGAAACGCAGATGATGCAGCTGCTTTCGGGCGAAAGCACGGAAATCGGCTTCACCCTGCCGGACAGCTCCGTGCGCCTGTCCCAGCGCCGTTCGCCGCAGATCGAGTTTTCGTCGGAGGACGGCCGCATGCGCATCGACGTAACGCTTCGCCTGCGCGTGATTCCATTGATGGAAACGCCCGATCTGGACGAGCTGAAGGCCACGCTCGAAACTGCCATGCAGGCGGTGCTGAAGAAGTGCGCCGAATGGGAGGTGGAGCCGTTCGGCTTTGCCGACGCCGCCGTGGTCTCCCACCTTACGTTCGATTCGTGGGACGGCGAGCGCTGGCCGGAAGTGTTCGGGCAGGCCGAAACGCGCGCGCACGTGGTGCTGTCCGATTGAAGTTTGTACCGTCAAATTCGATAAATAGAAAAGCCACAAAAAGTCACGGTTCCGTGCTTGACAAAGGGCGCGGAACCGCGTATTTTTATAAAGAATACCTACGAATGAACATCGGGTGATAAATTTGTTTACCCTGCTTGCCAATCCGATCTCGGGAAACGGTCGTTCCCTGCGCGCGCTGCCGGAAATCGAGCGCGTGATGAAGGACTTTTCCCTTGACTATCATGTAGAATATACCAGGGAGCCCGGCGATGCTACCTCCATCGCCGAAAAGGCCGTTCAGAACAAGGAGGACGGCATCGTCGTCATCGGCGGCGATGGCACCGTGTTTGAAACGCTGGGCGGCATGGCCGGAAGCCAGACGCAGCTCATCTACGCCCCCACCGGAACCGGAAACGATTTTGTGAAGGCGCTCCGTCTGCCGTTGGACGCCGCCAAGGCCGTTCGCCAGCAGCTCGCCGCCAGGGTGCGCGCGCTCGACTACGCGCTGGTGAACAAAACGCCGTTTATGAACGTATGCGGCACCGGCTTCGACGTGGACGTGCTGCGCAAGCTCACCGCCTACAAGGATCGCTTTCAGGGCATCAAGGCGTATCTGCTGGCGCTGAAGGACGCGCTCGGCTCCTATCGCCCCATCGACTGCGAAATCTCCGTGGACGGAAAGCCCTTTGAAAAGAAGCGCCTGTGCATCCTGTCCATCGGCAACGGCCAGTTCATCGGCGGCGGTATGAAGGCCGTGCCGGACGGCGTGCCCAACGACGGCCTTCTGGACGTCGTGGAGGTGCGCGCCATTCGCAAATGGCAGATTCCATTTCTACTTCCGCTGTTCATTCTGGGAAAGCACACGCATCTGTCCATCGCCAAAACCTGCCGCTGCCGCCATATCGAAATTCATTCCGACGGCATGACCTTCCAGCTGGACGGCGAGCTGCGCCGCATGGACTCAGCCGACGTCCGCATCATCCCCGGCGGGCTGCTGGCGCGATACTGAAAACTCCGGCGTGTTCACATAGTCGATCATGCCCCACACGAGCGCCAGCGCCAGCTTTTCCTGATACGCCGCGTCGTTCAGAAGCGCGTCTTCCTCGGCGTTGCTCAGATAACCCAGCTCCACCAGCACACACGGCACCTCGGACCAGTTCAGGCCCGTATAGGTGTCGCGTTTGTATACGCTCTGCGTCTGCGCCCCGGCGTATTCGCCCACGGCGGCCAGCAGGCAGCGCGCCAGCTGCGCACTTTCCTCGGCCATCGCGCCGGTCTTGCGCACGTACATGCCCGCGCCCTTCACGGAGCGGTCTATAGAACCGTTGCAATGAATGCGCAGAACCATGTCCGCGCCCCATTCGTTCATCATCACGGCGCGCTCGATGTTGGAAATATCCACGTCGTTTTCCTCGCGCGTCATCTTTACCTCCGCGCCCATCGCCGTCAGAATGTCGCGCAGAATCAGAGAAACCTGCAAATCCACCACGTACTCCGGCGTGCGCGTGTTCACGCCCGCCGTGCCGCTGGCGACCTTTGCCTTCGTCTCCGAAGAACCGGGCGCAATCGCCTCGCGCTCGGTGTTTGCGTGCGTCTGATGACCGGGATCAATGCCGATCTTCAGCCCCGCCAGCGGCTGCCCGAGCTGTTCCTGCCCGTCCTCGGAAAACCGCACCGCCCCGCGCACCGGCTCGGCTGCCGCCGAAAACGCCATGCCCAGCGCCAGAATCACGCAAAGAAAACCCGTCAAAAAACGCCGCATTGTCGTCAACTCCTTTGTATTTCAGGGTTTAGACGCAGCGCGGCGAAATCTGGTTCAATTTGTATGGAATTTTCTGGCAGCCTATCCAACATTTTCTGTCTTCGTGATGGCTTCCCAGCGCTCCTTGCGGTTCTGGTCGGAAATCGCGCGAAGCACCTCCGAAAGGCGCGCCTCGTTGAACAGCGTGATGGAGCCGTACGGCGCGTTGAGCAGCGTCTCAATGGCGTAGCGGTAGACCTTCAGATCCTTCACAATCTGATCCATGCATTCCGGGTCGTCGTCGGCGCGCGCCAGCGTGAAGGAGATCCTGTCGGTCATGTTGTGCCCCAGCAAAAGCAGAAGCGAGCCGATGGATTCCGGATACTTCACGAAGAACAGGTTCTCCTTCAGACCCTCCTGAATCACCTCGTCCACCAGCGGCTGCATCAGGCGCATGGAGGTGAGCTTCATCTGCTCGCGAAGCATGACCGCGCCGTCGTGATACGCCACGCGCAGCATCAGGGCGATAAAGTCCATGCTGTCCTGATGAAAAATGCTGCTCATGCCAAAAATCAGGTTGAGCTTTTCCACCGCGTTCAGGCCGGGATCGCGCACCGCGCGCTCGCTGGCTTCAAACGCGCTTTCCGTGCGCTTTTCGCAAATGGCCTCCAGAAGGGACAGCTTGCTCTCGAAGTGGTGGTAGAACCCGCCCTTCGACAGCTTCAGCTCGTCCAATACGTCCTGCACGGACGTATTTTCGTAGCCCTTCAGGTAGAACAGTCGCTCCGCGGTTTCGATGATCGCCGCTCTGCGCGCGTCTCCCTTTTTCATGAAATGCTCACGCCCCGATTTCGTAGTATGCTTCCGTACCGAAGTCTGTTTTTATTATACGAAACCGAACGCGGTCTGTCAATAGGTTTATTTCATTTTATTGAAAAATATTACAAATATATTTCTTTTATTCGTCATCCTCATCTTCAAACAGCAGCTCGTCGGTGTACACGTCGTTGAAATCCGGCGTCGCCGCCAGCTCCACGCAGCGCGTCGCCTGCCGAAGCGCTTCCGCGCGCCGCCGCGCCTGTTCGCTGACCAGCAGCCGCACGCTGCCGCTTCCGGCGGCGTTGCCCACGGGAACGATTTTCGCCCGAAGCGCCGCGGGAAGAAGCCCGATGCGGCAGGCGCTGTCCAGACCGATGAAGTTTCCGAAGCCGCCCGCCAGATATACCTTTTCAATGTCCGCAAGCGCCGCGCCCGCCTGCTCCGCAAGAATGCGGATGCCGGAAGCGATCGCCGCCTTCGCCAGCTGCACCTCGCGAATGTCGCTCCGCGCCAGATACACGCGCTCGGACAGGCGCACGTCCCCGGTCATGCGGCCCATGGGCGTAATGTCGCCCCTTTCCAGCAGCGCGGCCGTCAGGTCGATCAGTCCGCTTCCACAGATGCCCGTCGCCTCCCCGCCGCCGATGGTCGTATAGACGATTTCGCCGTTTTCGACGCGCGCGTGATCAATCGCGCCCGCGACCGCGCCGGTTCCGCAGGCGATATGCGCGCCCTCGAACGCCGGGCCCGCCGCGCAGGAGCACGCGAAACAGCGCCCGTCCTTCTTCAGCATGATTTCGCCGTTGGTGCCGATATCGATCAGCATGGCGTTTTCGTCGCGCTCGTCCAGCCCGCAGGCCAGCGCCGCAGCCAGCGTATCCGCGCCCACATAGCCGGAAATGCAGCCGCCGAGAATTGTCCGAACGCCGCCCAGCTCTTTCTCATGCAGCGCGGTATAGGCCGGCGTAAATGGCGCGAACGCCAGCGGGCGCGCCGGATAGCCGCCCAGCAGATGCATCATGACCGTGTTGCCCACCAGCGCCCGGCAGCGAATTTCCTCCCCCGCGCGCCCTGCCCTTTCGAGCATGCTCCGCGTCATCTCATCGATTGCCGCCAGAATTTCGCGCTGTAGAAGCGCCGCGTTTTCCTCGCTTTCAATCGCGAAGGACAGGCGCGAAATTACATCCGCGCCGTGCGGGCGCTGCGGATTCAGCCGCGCGTCGGACGCAAGCACGCGCCCGGTGCTTCGCTCCACGAGATACGCCGCCAGCGTCGTCGTGCCCACGTCCACGCTGACGCCCAGCCCCGCTTCGCCGTCGGTCTCTTCCCCCGCGGAAACGCCCGTTTTCAGAATTTCCGCCTTCGATTCCGAAACGCGCACGCACGCGTCTCCGGTGAGCCGCGTCCGGCAGGCAAGCACGGTCTGTCCGTCCAGCCGCGCGCCGTCCTCGCACGCGAGTTCGCCCGTCGCCCGCACCGCGCACTTGCGGCAGCGGCCGAGACCTCCGCACGGCGCGCTCACGGCGATGCCCGCGCGCGCCAGCGCTTCTAAAATGGTTTCGCCCGTCTGCGCGGGGATAACCGTCTCGCGTCCATCCATGAGCACCGTCACGTTGACCTTCATCTGCGCTTTCCTCCCGTGCCCGGCTTTCCGCGCCCGCGATTGTCCGAGCGTTCATTCCCGCGACGATCATCCCTGCCGCGACCGTTCCCGCGCTCGTTTCGCCCGCGTTCGTCCGCGTAGCCGTTTCCACAGCGCTCGTCACGCCCTCGATTCTCCGCGTAGCCGTTTCCACGGCGCTCGTCACGCCCTCGATTCTCCGCGTAGCCGTTTCCACGGCGCTCGTCACGCCCACGTTCGTCCGCGTAGCCGTTTCCGCGACGCTCGTCACGTCCGCGATTCTCCGCGTAGCCGTTTCCACGGCGCTCGTCCCGCCCGCGGTTCTCCGCGCGGTCATTTCCGCGGCGGTCGTCCCGCCCGCGGTTGTCCGCATAGTTATTCCCGCGGCGGTCATCCCGTCCGCGGTTCTCCGCATAGCCATTTCCGCGACGATCGTCACGCCCGCGCACGCCGCCGTTTCGGCTATCGCCATGCTTTTCCTCCCGGCTGCCGCCGCTGAAGGAGGGAATCAGGCAGTCCGGCCCGCGGCCGATCAGGTCGGTGCGCCCGGCGCGCCGAAGCGCTTCGACCACGAGCGCGCGGTTCTGCGACCGGTCGTATTGCATCAGCGCCCGCTGCATTTCCTTGTCGTGCGGCGATTTCGCCACATACACCGGCGACATGTCGCGCGGGTCGAGCTCGGTATAGAACATCGTCGTGGACAGCGTGCCCGGGGTCGGATAGAAATCCTGCACCTGCTCGGGGTGCAGGTGGGTGCGCTTCATGTATTCCGCCAGCTCCACCGCGTCCTTCAGCGTGCAGCCGGGGTGGCTGCTCATGAAATACGGCACGAGGTACTGATCCTTGCCATATTTCTTATTTGCCGCGTCAAAGCGCCTGCGGAACTCATCGAACACCGAAACGTCGGGCTTGCCCATATACTTCAGCGCGTTTTTCGCCGCATGCTCCGGCGCGACCTTCAGCTGGCCGCTGATGTGATATTGCACCAGCTCGCTCATCAGAAGGTTCTTCTTATCCAAAAGCATATAGTCGAACCGGATGCCGGAGCGCACGAACACCTTCTTCACGCCCGGCAGCGCCCGCAGCGCCTTCAGGATGTCCACATACTCCGAATGGTCGGCGTTCACATTTTTACAGGGTGTGGGAAACAGGCACTGTCTCTGCGGACACGTGCCCGATTTCAGCTGCTTGTCGCAGGCCGGGTGACGGAAGTTCGCCGTCGGGCCGCCCACGTCGTGAATATAGCCCTTGAAGCCCGGCCGGGCAATCAGCTTTTTCGCCTCCGCGACGATGGAAGCCTTGCTCCGGGAGGTGACGATGCGCCCCTGATGGAACGTGAGCGCGCAGAAATTGCACGCGCCGAAGCATCCGCGCTCGGAGGCGATGGAGAATTCCACCTCTTGAAAGCCCGGAATGCCGCCCGCCTCGTCGTACATCGGATGCCACGTCCGCGCGTACGGCAGCGCGTACACCTTGTCCAGCTCCTCCGTGACCAGCGGCATGGCGGGCTTGTTCTGCAGAAGGTAGCGCGCGCCGTGCTTCTGTGCAATCCGCTTTCCGCGCACGGGATCCTGCTCGTTGTATTGCACGAGGAACGCCCGCGCGTAGGCCTTTTTATCGCGCATGACCTCCTCGGCGGATTCGATGACGACCGCGTCCTCCGGCGCGTCCTTCGTCATGACGCAGGTGCCGGGGATGTCGCATTCCGAGAAATGCCGTCCTTCCTTCATCCACTCCGCCACGCGCAGAATCGTCTTTTCGCCCATGCCGAACATCAGAACGTCCGCGCCGCTGTCCACCAGAATGGAATTGCGCACGCGGTCGTCCCAGTAATCGTAGTGCGCGAAACGCCGAAGCGACGCTTCCACGCCGCCGATGCCGATGGGAATGCTGCCGTAGGCCTCGCGGATGCGGTTGCAATACACCACGGTGCAGCGGTCGGGCCGCATGCCCGCCTTGCCGCCGGGCGAATACACGTCGGTATTGCGGTGCTTCTTCGCGGCGGTATAGTGGTTGACCATCGAATCGACCACGCCCGCCGTCACCAGAAAGCCGAGCTTCGGCTCGCCGAAGCGCATGAACGCGCTCTTGTCGTGCCAGTCCGGCTGCGGCAGCATGCACACGCGGTAGCCCGCGTCCTCAAGCACGCGGGAAATAATCGCCAGCCCGAACGACGGGTGATCGACATACGCGTCGCCCGTCACATACACAAAATCCGGCCTGTCCCAGCCCCGCATGCGCATTTCCTCTGCGGTTACCGGCAGAAACCGCCTGTCGTCCCGCGTTTTCACGGATGTTTCCTCCCTCAGGCTTCTTCCTTTGCCTTGTCCAGCGGCGCGACGGCGTCCACCACGCGCTGCATGACCTCCACCGCGCCCTTGAGCAGCTGCTCCTGCTTCTTGCCGGGCTCGGCGTAGGTGATCGTGGGCGGATTGCTGGGCGTGAAGCGCAGGCAGCTCTTATACGGCTCCAGCGCCTTCAGCAGCGTCACAATGTCCAGATCGGCCAGCATGGAGAAGCGCATCACCAGCGCGTCGCCGCGGCCGCTGACCATATCGATGCCCAGCCGTCCGCACAGGGACTTGAGCTGCGCGATGTCGATCAGGTTGATCACCGGGCGCGTCGGGTCGCCGAAGCGGTCGATCAGCTCTTCAATCAGATCGTCGCGCGCCTCCGGCCCGTCGATTCCGGCGATTTTCTTATACATTTCCATGCGCATCACATCGCTGGAGACGTATTCGGCGGGCAGATACGCGTCCGCCTTGACCTCCACGCGCGTCTGAATGTCGCCCTGCCCGACGTCGCCGCGCATCTCGTGCACGGTTTCCTCAATCATCTTCACATACAGATCGTAGCCGACCGCCGCCATATGCCCGCTCTGCTCCGCGCCGAGAAGGTTGCCCGTTCCGCGAATCTCCAAATCGCGCATCGCCACGCGGAAGCCGGAGCCGAACTCCGTAAACTCGCGAATGGCGTTCAGGCGCTTCTCCGCGTCCTGCGTGAGGATTTTGCTGGGATTCACGGTCAGGTAGGCGTACGCCAGACGGTTGCTGCGGCCCACGCGCCCGCGCAGCTGATACAGCTGGGACAGGCCGAAATGGTCGCTGTCGCATACGATCAGCGTGTTGGCGCGCGGCACGTCCAGACCGGCTTCGATGATCGTCGTGCACAAAAGAACGTCAAACTTGCCCTCGTAGAAGTCAAGCATCACGTCCTCCAGCTGATGCTCGCGCATCTGGCCGTGCCCGACGGCGATGCGTGCCTCGGGCACCAGCTTTTTCAGCCTCTGATACATCATGTCGATCGTCTGCACGCGGTTGTGGAGCACGTATACCTGCCCGCCGCGCCCCAGCTCGCGCAGAATCGCGTCGCGAACCAGACCGTCCGAGTATTCCACCACGTAGGTCTGCACCGGATAGCGCTCCTCCGGCGGCGACTGCAAAAGCGACATATCGCGAATGCCCACCATGGACATATGCAGCGTGCGCGGAATGGGCGTGGCCGACAGAGTGAGCACGTCGATGGACTTCTTGTATTGCTTGATGGCCTCCTTGTGCCCCACGCCGAAGCGCTGCTCCTCGTCCACGACCAGCAGACCCAGATCCTTGAACTCGATATCCTTGTTCAGCAGCCGGTGGGTGCCGATGATCACGTCCAGCTTGCCGCTTTTCAGGTTCTCGATGGTCTGCTTCTGCTCGGCCGCGGTTTTGAAGCGCGACAGCGTGTCCACATGGATGGGAAAATCATGGAAGCGGTTCAGCATGGTGGCGTAGTGCTGCTGAACGAGAATCGTCGTCGGCGCGAGCAGCGCCGCCTGCTTTCCGTCCATCACGCACTTGAAGATGGCTCGCAGCGCCACCTCGGTCTTGCCATAGCCCACGTCGCCGCACAGCAGGCGATCCATCACCTGCGGCTTTTCCATATCCTTTTTAATTTCCGCAATGGCCGTCAGCTGGTCGAGCGTTTCCTCAAAGGGGAACGCGTCCTCAAACTCGCGCTGCCACGGCGTGTCCGGACTGAACGCGTAGCCCTTCACGGCCTTGCGCTCGGCGTACAGCTTGATCAGGTCGCCCGCGATTTCCTTGATGGAGCTCTTGACCTTCGCCTTCTGCTTCTGCCATTCGCCGCCGGACAGGCGGTTGAGCTTTGGCGCTTCGCCCTCCGAGCCGATATACTTCTGCACGCGATCCATCTGATCGGTGGGCACGTACAGCTTGTCGGTGCCCTGATAGCGGATGTGCAGGAAATCGCGCAGCTTGCCCTCGGACGACAGGCGCACCGTGCCCATGTACTGACCGATGCCGTGATTCTCGTGCACCACGTAGTCGCCCACGTTCAGGTCGGTAAACGCCGCCATCTTATTGCCCGTGCGGGCAATGGCGTGCGTCTTCTGCTTGCCCACGCCGAAAAGGTCGCCCTCCGACACGACGGCGAACTTCAGCTGCGGCCAGATAAAGCCGCGGGTAATCGCGCCGGGCAGAATCACCGGCACGCCCTTTTCCAGCGCCTCGGGCAGCTCCTCAAGGAACGGAACGACCGCGTCCTCGTCCATCAGCGAACGCGCCAGCCGCTGCCCGCGCGCCACGCCTCCGGCCATCAGCGCCACGCGCCAGCCGTCCTTCTTCCACGCGGCAATGTCGCGCGCCAGCTCCTTCATGTTGCCGGAATAGCCGGTCGCGCCGCGCCCTTCCAACTTCACCAGATCCTTGTATATGAAGTCGTTCTGCTGGCGCAGGAACGGCTCCACCACCATCACGTCACGCCCGTCCGTCTGCGTCAGCAGATAATCCCAGCGAAGCAGAAGCTCCGCCTGCTCGGGAATGGCCTCGTCGCGCTCCATGGCGGCCTTGAAATATTCCTCAAATTCCAGCAGACGGTTCTCGCACCGCTCGCGCAGGCGGTCGGGCTGATCCATCACGATCACCGCGTCGGGCGCGTAATCGAAGATGGTGTCCGTCTTTTCATACAGAATGTGCATCAGCGCTTCGCGGCCGTCGAAGCTGCGGCCGGTCTTGAGCGCGTCCACGGTGGGCGTATACTTGCGCTGAATGGTCGTTTTCAGCGCGGGCTTTTTGCCGTCCGGCTTCTTCTCCGGCCTGCGGCGGGCGGCGACCTCAAAGGGCGAGGGCAGCTCCTCCACCGGCTTGTCGGCGGGCGACGCCATCTCGAAGAACTCCTCGAACGGCATCAGGTCGTATTCCTTTTCCAGCTTGCGCTGCCGGTCGTCTGCCGGCTCGCGCACGCGCGTGGCGAGCAGTTTTTCAAGCCGCGCGGCCGCGCTGCGCGATTCGTCCGCGTTCAGAAGCGCTTCGCTGGCGGGATACATCCGCGCGCTTCTGATGCGGTTCACGCTGCGCTGGGTCATCACGTCGAAATCGCGCAGCGAATCGACCTCGTCGTCAAAGAACTCCACGCGAACGGCGCTGGGCCGCCCGATGGGAAACACGTCCAGAATGCCGCCGCGCAGCGCGCACTGTCCGCGCGCCTCCACCAGCTCCACGCGCTCATAGCCCGCGCGGATCAGGCGCTCGATCAGCTCCGAGGGCTCCAGCCGCTGGCCCTCCTCGACGTCGATCATCCCCTCCATGAACCGCGCGCGCGGCATCAGCCGGTGCATCGCGGCGTCCGCGGGTACGGCGAGCAGGTGAATTTCTCCCGTCAGGAAGCCGCCCAGCGCTTCAAGGCGGCGCATGGTCAGCTCCTTGCTGGAAGCCGCGACGTGCAGAAACGACACCTCGCGCGCCGGCAGCATGGCCGCGCCGCCGCCCATGAACGCGTTGTAATCCTCCACAACGCGCTGCGCGACGCTTTCGTTCGGGCAGACCACAATCATCGGGCGCTCCGTGTCCGCCTGCACGGCAGACAGAAGGAACACCTGCTGGCTGTCGTCCAGCCCGTAGGCGCAGAAGGCCGTTCCCTGCCCCAGATCGCCGAGAATTCGCCTGTACTCCGTCAGCTCCCTGAGCGGCGCAAACAGATATTCATGACGCGCTTTCCTGCTCATGTGCCCCCTCTTTCTTACCGTCCGACAAACGTCCGCACGGCGTCGAGTCCGTCCTTCAGATAAATTTCCACCGCCTGCGCGGCCTTTTCATAGCCCTCGTTCATGAGCTTTTTGTCCTCGTCTCCCGTGGGACGGGTTAAAACGAAATCACACAGCTCCCACCCCTCCGGCGGACGGCCGATGCCCACGCGGATGCGCGGGAAATCCGTGCGCCCGAGCAGATAAATGATGTTGCGCATGCCGTTGTGCGTGCCGGCCGAGCCCTCCGCGCGGAAGCGCACCTTGCCCTCCGGCAGGTCGCAGTCGTCAAACAGCACGATCAGCTGATCGTATTCCGGTTTATACCAGTTGCATAATTGGACGACGCTTTCGCCGGAAAGGTTCATATAGGTCTGCGGCTTGCACAGCACCGCCCGCTGACCGCCGATGATTCCCTCCCCGACGATCGCCTTGCACTTGCTTCTCTCGACCGAAATGCGGTTGCGGCGCGCCAGCGCGTCGATGATTTCAAAGCCCACGTTGTGCCGCGTGTGCTCGTATTTGCTGCCGGGATTGCCCAGACCGACGATTACGTACATAAACCCTCCAAAGCCAAAAGTTTGTGACGGGAGGAAGCTTCTTCCGCCCGCCTGAAAGCGTTATTCTATTCTATCATCTTTCGTATGCCCCTGTCAACGTCCCTCATTCGGAAAAATCCGCCGACGGAACCACCTCGCACGCGCCGCTTTCGCGGTCGGCGCTCCGGAACATCAGAAGCGCCTTCGCGCCCGCGCAGCGCTTCGTTTCGGGCGTCATCGTCGCGATCATCACGCCGATACCCACGACCTCCGCCTGAAACTCCGCCATCATCTCCACCATGCCCTGCAGCGTGCCGCCGCCCTTCATGAAGTCGTCCACAATCAGCGCGCGCTGCCCCGGCTTCACCGCGCGGCGGGAAAGCGCCATCGTTTCGATGCGCCCGCTGTCGCCGCCGGAGATATAGTTGATCTTTACCGCGCTGCCCTCATAGGCCTTGCTGTCGCGCCGGGCAATGACCAGCGGCACGTTCAGCGCGCGCGCCGTCATCAGCGCGAGCGGAATGCCCTTCGTTTCCATCGTGAGCACGAGGTCGGGCTGGCGGTCATAGAACTTCGAAGCCAGAATCTCGCCCAGCGCCTCGGTCACGCGCGGGTCGCTGGAAACGTCCGAGGTATACAGAAAGCCGCCGGGCAGCAGCCGTCCCGGCTCGGACAGCTTCGCCGCCACGTCCTCCAGCGTCCTGCGCGCCTTTTCAGCGGACATCATCGGGCGATAGCGCACGCCGCCCGCCGCGCCGGCCACCGTTTCAAGCCGTCCCAGATCAAAGTGCTCCAGACTTTCGGCAATCAGGTCAATATCCTCGCTGATCGTCGATTTCGCGGAGCCGAACAGCTCGCAAAACTCGCTGAGCGTATGAATGCGATTGGGATCCTCCGTAATCAGACGCGTCATCGCGCCCAGTCTCTCGTTTCTTTTAATGCGATCCATTCTGCCGCGCTCCTTAAATCCGAACATTTCTGCGTTTATGTCTATTATAATCCGTAATCGGGCGAATTTCCAGCCCCTGCCGCGAAGATTATCCGATTGCAAACCAACATTTAACGGTCTGCCGCCGCGCCGGGCGGGAGCGCGCGCGTGAAAACGGTTGCTCTCGCTTGACTTTTGGCGTATAATGAAAGAACCTCTCGAAAGGAGCTTGTTTTCCATGGCGGATACTACGCTGAATGAATATATCGGCAAGCGCGTGTTTTTTGTGGGCATCGGCGGCTGCTCGATGAGCGGACTGGCGAAGATGCTCAAATGGCTGGGCTGCGAGGTGGCGGGATCCGACCGCACGCGCAGCCACAAAACCGACGCGCTCGCGCAGGACGGCATCGAAATCCATATCGGCCACGACGGAAAGAACGTCGAGGGCGCTCATCTTGTGGTTTATTCCGCCGCGATCGCGGCCGACAATCCGGAGCGCGCCTGCGCGCGCGAGCTGGGCATTCCGGAAATGGAGCGGTGCGACCTGATCGGCCTTCTTATGAAGAAGTTCGGCCACTCCATCGCGATTTCCGGCACGCACGGCAAAAGCACCACCACGGCCATGATGGCGGAAACCTTCGTCGGCTGCGGCGAGGATCCGTCGGTACATATCGGCGGCGAGCTGGACTATCTGGGCGGCTCCACGCGGCTGGGGCGCGGCGAGCAGTTCATCTGCGAGGCGTGCGAGTTCAACGGCAGCTTCCTGCACTTCTTCCCCACCGTCGCCGTCATCCTGAACATCGACGAGGATCATCTGGATTACTATAAGGATCTGGACGACATCGAAAACGCCTTCCGCCGCTTCGCGTCGCTGGTGCCGGAGGACGGCTGGGTCGTCGGCTGCGGCGACGAAAAGCGCGTCCGCAGCGTGCTGGAAAGCGTATCGTGCCGCACGCGCACCTACGGCCTTGAGCCGCAGAACGAGGTTCGCGCCGAGGATATTTCCTACGACGAAAACGGCTGCGCGCTCTTCACCGCCACGCTCTACGGCCACCCGCTGACGGATGTCGAGCTGCAGGTTCCCGGCGAGCACAACGTGAAAAACGCGCTCGCGGTCATCGCGGTCGCCAGCCTGTTCTCCCTGCCGATGAGCCTTGTGGCTGAAACGCTGCACGAGTTCCGCGGCGTGCATCGCCGCTACGAGCTGACCAGCGTGACCGACGGCGTGCGCGTGTATCAGGACTATGGCCACAACCCCACCGAAACGCGTAACGTGCTGCACGTCGCACGCATTCAGGCGCCCCAGAAGCTGTGGGCCGTTTTGCAGCCGCACACCTATTCCCGCACGAAGGCGCTGTTCGACGGCTTCCTGACCTGCTTTGACGAGGCCGACGAGGTGCTTGTGACCGACATCTGCGGCGCACGCGAGGTCGACCCCGGCGACATCAATTCCGGCATGCTGGTGGACGCGATGGTCAAAAAGGGCATCCACGCGCACCTTACGCCATCGTTTGACGACGCGGAAGCCTATCTGCGCGCGCACTGGCAGCCCGGCGACGTGGTCGTCACCCTCGGCTGCGGCGACATTGATCTTCTGAACGAACAGATTGCCAGAAACGGAGACACGCACAAATGATTCGCAAACGAACAATCTTCCTCCGCGCGCTGTGCCTGCTGATGGCGCTTCTGCTGACCATTATGCTCTCCGCCTGTGGAAGCAAGGACGAGCAGACCGCCGAACCCGGCCCGACGCAGGTTCCCGCGGGCATCCCGCAGGCCACGCCGGTTCCCACGGTCGCGCCCACTGCCACGCCCTTCCCGCGCGTCGACGCGGCCGACTACGTGCTGATCTGGAAAAACAACACCCGCATCGGCATGAACTACATGGTTCCCACGCACTGGACGGAATCGCAGGTCGGCGAACGCTATTCCGTGTTCTACGAGCCCGTGCCCGACGGCGAAACCGGCTTCCGCGTTTCCTTCGCGAACAAGCGAAAGTACAAGGATCCCGACTCCAACACCATGCGCAGCGAGCTTCGCAAGCTGCTCACCTCCATGAGCGAGGTGTACACGGACTTCCAGCACGACGACGCCATCTCCCGCGACCTGTCGCTGGTGCGCTTTAAGGGTTACTCCACGTACTACACCTACACGGACGAGTACGGCGTGACGATCAAGGGCTTCGTGATCATCGCCACGTATAACCGGCGCATCTATTGCATGAACTTCTCCGGCCCGGAGGAACGCTTCACCGAAATGATGACGGTCGGCAAGAAGATTCTGGACTCCGTAAGCCGCGTATCGTCCTCCTGATTTTAAACCCATTCCGCTGTGAAAACTGCCCCGAACGGCTCGCATTAAACCGTTCGGGGCAGTTTTTCAATCGATCAGCGGTTTTCCTTCGGCTTGCGCGCCAGCAGGAGGGTGCAGATCAGAAGCAGCAGCGGGAAGACCGTCGCCGACAGAAGGCCGACGCGCAATCCCAGCGTTTCCGCGCTCCAGCCGACCGACTGACCCCATGCGAGCAGGCTTTCATTCTTCTGCGTCAGGTCGGACACGAGACCCGTCAGCCACGGGCCGACCGAGCAGCCAATGTCGCCGCAGATGGCGTACAGGCCGAACAGCGCCGTGCCCGCCATCGGGAAGCGCTTCGCGCCGTCGGACAGCGTGCCCGGCCACATGATCGCGACCGACAGGCCGCACAGCGCACAGCCCACCAGCGTCAGCGCCGGAACGAACACCGTCAGCGCGTAGCACACGACGCACAGGCCGGCGGAAAGCATCAGCATCCGTTCCAGATTGATCCTGTCGCCCTTGATTCCATAAAACATGCGTCCCAGCGCCATCGTCAGCGCGAACATGCATGGCCCCAGCAGGTCGCCCACCGTCTTGCTCACGCCCAGCGTTTCCTCCACAAACAGGCTCGACCACTGCGACATGGCGATTTCGCTGGAACCGGAGCAGATCATCATCACCATGCCGATGAGGAACACGCGGTTTTTAAACAGCTCGCCCATCCGCGTGCGCTTTTCCTCCGGCACGGTCGGCATCAGCGGAACCCAGCGGAACAGCAGGAAATTGCCCACCGGAATCACCGCCCACGCCAGCGGCAGGTATACCCACGCCGCGCGTCCGAATACCTTCAGCGCCAGCGTCGTGAGGATCACGACCGCCATCTGCCCCCAGCAGTAAAACGAATGCGCGAGGCTCATAGCCTTGTCCTTCGCGTCGCCCGGCAGCGATTCGATGATCGGACTGATGACCACCTCAATCAGCCCGCCGCCCAGCGCGTACAGAACGGCGGCCACGCACAGCCCGGCATAGGAATTGGGCATCACGCGCGGCAGAATGCCCATCATGATCAGCCCGACCGCGCAGAACGCCTCGGCCAGCCGCGAGGTCAGCCGGTAGCCCATGCGGTCGGCAAAGCGCGTCGTCAGAACGTCGGCGACGATCTGCGTTCCAAAGTTAAACAGAATCAGCCGCCCCAGCTGTTCGTCCGACACGCGGAATTCGTCCTTGAAGACGATGAACAGAAGCGGAGCCAGATTGTTCACGATCGCCTGCGAAATCATTCCCAGATAGCACGCAAGCGTCGTATGCTTATAGCCGAGCTTCACGCGGGTTCCCTCCTATTAAAGAAGCCGCGTTCCGCGCGGCCTTTTCCCAATTCATAGGATTTCGGAGGAAGAACGCGTCTCCCTCCGAAATGTGTCTGCGAGCGATGTCTGTAAGCCGAGTTCTGTCTTGAGCGGCCATCTATCTGGGCCTGAAGTTGCCAGCAGGCTCAAGCGATGTCTAAGAGACGCGACGGGCCGCCGCATATGTCTCTGTCAATCTTGCACCGGGTGGGGTTTACATAGCGGACAAGTTGCCAGGCCGCTGGTGAGCTCTTACCTCACCTTTCCATCCTTGCGGTCGCGCGCGGGGCGCGATTTCGCGGTATCTCTCTGTTGCACTTTCCCTAAAGTCGCCTCCGCCGGCATTTCACCGGCACCCTGCCCTGCGGTGCTCGGACTTTCCTCAAGCGCGTAAAGCGCCTGCGGCCGCCCGGCAACCTCGCAAACACAGGCATTATACCAGAAACCTCCGCGAAAAGCAACGCCAAAGCGCATATTATCAGCAATTTGACATTTTCCCGCATCCGTGGTAAACTTCTCTCAACATTACGAAGGAGAATTTTGCCATGAAAACGTTTTCGCTGAAAAAGTTTTTCGTCATCTTCTTCCTGTGCTTAATTCCGCTCGCCATGCTGGCCTTACTGTATTTCAATCTCGAAACCTACTACGATGAGGGCGCGCACAACGAATGCGGGACGCTTCTCTGCATCGACGCCGCCATCGCGTTCGTCATCTGCTCCGTCATCGCACTGTGCAACCGCCGCCGCGGAAAAGCCATTCTCATAACGTGGATTGCCTCAACCCTCGTGCTGGCCTTTGTGTTCTACGTTGGAAACAAAATCCCGTTCTGCGTCGTCTGCGAGGAGGTTACCGCCGAAGACCTCGGCTTCCTGACGCACTGGATCTCGCCGGAGGGCTGACGCGCACGCCGCGCGTCAGAACCGCATCGTCCACAAAGCTGAAGCCCCTCAGCATTTTACGCTCCCTCCTGCCGCGCCGCGTTCTCCGCGTTTATGCGCTCGATTTCCTCGTTGACGAGCGTCCCGAACGTCTTGTCGTCGATCTCGGCTTCCTTCTTCTGCGTCGCGTCGGCGGAGACGGATTCATCCGCAAACGCGTCGAAGACCTTCTGCTTTTCCTCGAGCAGCTCCATAACCCGCTCGTCGATGCTCTTCTCGCACAAAAGCCGATACACCAGCACGTTGCGCGCCTGCCCCATGCGGTAGGCGCGGGAAATCGCCTGATTTTCGATGGACGGCTTCAGCTGCGGCTCGCACAGGATGACGACGCTCGCCGCCTGAATGTTGAGCCCCGTGCCGCCGGACTGAATCTGCGCGGGCAGCACCGCGCCCGCGGGCGCGCGCTCGAATTCGTCGATGATCTCCTGCCTGCGCTGCGGCGGAATGGAGCCGTTGATCTGCGGAAGGCAGCGCTCGCCGAGACACGCCCGCACCGCCGCGATCGTTTCCAGAAAGAACGAAAACACGATGACCTTGCGCCCATCCTCCGCGGCTTCCTCCACAAGCTCCTTCAGCCGGTTGGCCTTGCAGGAAGCGTTCAGGTCGTCCGCGTTCCACGATACGCGCCGAATCTCCATATAGCGCTTTTTCCGCAGGGAGGACTGATAGATTTTCTTTTCCTCCGGCAGAAGCGCGCACCATTCCTCTTTTTCAATCAGCTCCGGAAGCTCCGTCAGCACGTCCTCGCGCTTGCGGCGATAGTACACCGGCGCGACCTTCTCCCGAAACTGCGGCGCGGCGGCCATGAACGCAAGCCCGCGCAGCTGCGAAGCCACCTCCGGCCGCAGCACCTGAACCAGTGCGATCATCTCGTCCACCTTGTTTTCCAGCGCCGTGCCCGTCATGAACAGGATGCGCTTTGCGTGCTCGCCGAGGGCGTTCACGTTTTTCGTGCGCCGCGCTTCGTTATTCTTGATGTAATGCGCTTCGTCGACGATCAGCATGTCGAACGCGAAGTCGTCCTCCAGCTTCAGATAGCCCGTCGTTTCGAAGTTTGTCACGGCCACACCGCCGCTCTTCTGCCATTCGCGGAACGCGCTCATGCGCCCCGTGCCGTGAACCTTGATCGCACGCAGGCGGCTTTTCTGCCCGATTTCCTTGCACCAGTTGGGCAGAACGCTGGCCGGGCACACCACCATGAAGCGCGTCGCGCCGGTATTTCGCAGGGAAACCATCGCCGCAATCGCCTGCACGGTCTTTCCCAGACCCATTTCGTCGCCCAGCAGCACGCGCTCCTGATGCAGAATGTACTTTACGCCCCATTCCTGATACCGGCGCAGCTCGCACCTCAGCCCCTCCGGGAAGAAGCACTCGTCCTGAATCTCCCGCGCCAGCTCCTCCGGAAGACCGTAGCGCGTATCGTCGTTTCCGAGTACGCCGGGCACGAGCGTTTCCAGCACATTGTAGTAGGCGATGCTGTTTCGGGAAAAGTCCTCCCACGCCGTTTTCGCGTCCGCGTCCCGCAGCGCCGCCAGCCCCTGCGTGCACGTTTCGACGGCCTGCGCATACGCGCCCGTCTGAAGCCGCGTCAGATACCGCTCGTCCTCGATGCATTTCTGCCTTTCGGCGACGTCCATAAACGCCCACGGAACACCGTTTCCAATGGTCTGAAGCGTTTCTATCGCGCGCTCGGCCTTTCCCTTCTCCGCGCGCGTCGCTTCGTCCAGCGAGTCGACGATTGCGCTTCTCCGCCGGTAATCGCAGATTGCCGAGACCAGCCTTGTCGCGTCCGGCGTCCGATCGTCCGCCGAAAGCCGGATTTTCGTGTTCGCTGTGACCCGCTCGGCATATTCCCGCGCGCATTTCTTGATCAGCCACGAGCCTTCCTCGCTGATGCCGCGCACGCTTTCAAGCTGCGCCTGCGTCGCGCAATACACGTCCGCCACCGTCTCATAGCCGTTGTCGCGCAACGCCTTGAAGCGAATGCCTGACTGCTCGCGCCCGATTTCCTCCACGGGCACGCTCTTCAGAAGCTCCAGCGACGTGGACGCGAGCAGACGGTCGACGGCAGCCCTGATTGCTCCCGCCATCGCATCGACAGCGCCGTGCGCCGATGCGATCTCGCCCTGCAGCGCCCGACTCTTTTCAAGCAGCCGCGACACGCGCGACACCGGCCGCCCCGCCTGCTCGGCGTTGGGCAGCATGTCCCGCAGAATCTCCCGATAATCGGAACGCCTGCCTTGAAAGTTCGCGAGCGCCGCCTGCCGGTCTGTCCGTTCCAGCGCTTCCATCTGCCGCGAAAGCGACTCTACCTCGCGCGCATACGTTCCCTGCGCCGCCGTGCGCAGAAACCGATAGGCTTCCTCCGCGCCCGCCTTGCTCCCCGAGGATGCGAACAGCCACCGAAGCCCGCCCGTCGCGGGCTTCAGCCGCGCCTTCTCGCGCTGAATTCTTTCCTCATATTCCTGAATCAGCTGCCTGCCGGTTCCAGAAATCGGCACGGACTGGACATACCCGTACACGCCCTCCGCCAGCGGCTGCAGCGCGGACGGAAGCGCTTCCTGCGCCTCTCCCTTTTCAAGCTCCTTCCGCGCAAAATCCGCGAACGCATCCTTCAGCAGAAGCTCATTGATTCGCCGAACCGCGCCCGCCTTTTTCTCGTCTGACAGCGCGCATATCTCTTCCAGCTGCTCCGAAAGCTGTTCATGCCTCTGAATCAAAAGCTTCGCATCCTTCGATGTAAACGTCTGCGCCACCGGTTCTCCCCCGTTCTCATGCGCCGCCCGAGCCGCGCCGTTTCTTCTATTTCTATCATACCACCTCCCCGCCCTGCTTTGCAACCCTGACATACGGCAATCGTCCGAATTCCCACTCTTCTTAAACAAGAAAATAAACCCCGCAATTCTTGACAAAACTCCGCGATGTGATAAAATAGTGGGTGGTAAGAGATCTTTTACCAATAATTTTATGCCAGAGTTAGCCATATCTAACTTTTGGAGGGATGAATGTGAACGGCTTTCTGTGGGCGGCACTGGCTGCGGGCGCCGCGGCGGCGCTGCCAAAGAAACAAACGCGCAATCGAATGAAGCTCCCCTCTTTCCGCGGCCTTGCGGAGGTGCGCGCCAGCCTTCCGGGGCGGATGCGCCTGTACATGCCCGCCGTTTCCGACGCGCGCGCGCAGGCGGAGCAGATGAAGACGCAGCTTGAAAGCACGGGCGTCATTCGCCGGGTTGATATTGAACCGCGCACGGGCTCCGTGCTGATTCTCTATGATGAAGCCGCCGTGCAGGCGCCGGTGGTGATGGGCGCGGCGATGAAGCTGATGGGGCTGGATGAAAAGGCTTCCGCCGTTCCGGCCGGAAAGCTTCGCGAGGGACTGCGCACGCTGATGAGCGCCATAAACGCAGGCGTTTTGGACGCGACCGGCGGCCTTGTGGACGCGAAAACGCTGGCGGCCGGCATTCTGACCGTCGCGGCGCTGCGCAGTCGGGCGAAAATCGGCTGGGCGATGCCGGGCGCGCTTACGCTTTTGTGGTGGGCGTCCGGCCTCCTGGGAGCGCACGGCTATGAATAAGCTGGAAGAAACGTTCCTGCGGCTCTGTCTCAAGCCCGGCATCGAGTGCAATCTTCCGGGTCGGCTGCGGCTGAGCTTCGGGAAATACCGCCTGCTTCCCAAGGAAGCGGCGCCCTATCTGCACTACATCCGCGACGTTCTGCGGCTTCTGCCCGGCGTCTCGGACGCGGAAATCAACCCGCGCATCGGCACGGTGCTGATTCGCTATGATACCGAGATCACCTCGTCCCGCGCCATTCTGAAATGGGTGGACATCGTGGTGGACGAGGGAATCCGAATTTCGAAGGAAGACCTGTGGAAGGACGCCGACGAATCGGAGCTGGAAGCGCTCGTGCGCAAGCGCCTGATTCTGCGGCTTCCGCAACAAAAAGAAGGGTAAGCATGGTTGGAAACGTCAATCAGGAAGAACTGATGAAGAGCCACGTGATGCACAATCTGCCCGGCCGTCTGCGTCTGGCCGCATCGGGGCTGAAATATCTGAAGGAACAGAGCGGCGAAATCGCCGCGGAGCTGGCAAGGCTGCCCGGCGTCCGTCTGGCGCGGGTCACGGCCTGCACCGGCGGCATTCTGCTGCAATACGACGGCAATATGCTGGACGCGCACGAGCTTGCCGAGCAGGTTGATCTGGTGCTCGCGCGGCACGCGATGACCGCCCTGCGCACGCGCCATTCAGAAAACAACGAGGCGCCCGCCGAAGCGCCCATGACCACCGCGCGTCTGGCGAAGCGGCTGGCGGTAAACGCCGGCGCGCTGGTGCTGGGCAACACGCTGTTCCCCGCGCCGCTGCTGGGCGGCGCGCTGGCGAACTTCTCCTCGCTGGAAGCGCTTGCCAGCCTCGGCCTTTCCGCGCCGATGGCGAAGAGCGCGTGGGAGGGTCTGCGGCGCGAGCATCGTCCCAACGCGGACTTTCTGACGGTTACGTCCATCGTGGCCAGTCTGCTGCTGGGCAACGCGCATTCCGCGCTGATGATCCTCGCGCTGTCCGATCTCGCGGAGCTGATGACCTCCTACACGATCGAGCGCACGCGCTCCTCCATCAAGAAAATGCTGTCTGCCGACGAGGGCGAGGCTTGGAAGGTCATGCCGGACGGAAAGCTGGAACGCCGCCCCATGAATCAGATTCATGCGGGCGACACGATCGCCGTTCACACGGGCGAAAAAATCTCCGTCGACGGCAAGGTCGTTTCCGGCGCGGCCGTCGTAGACCAGAGCCCCATCACGGGCGAATTCGTGCCCGTTGAAAAGCGCGAGGGCGACGAGGTCTTCGCGGGCACGGTCGTCAAGAGCGGAAACCTGCGCGTGCAGGCGGCCAAGGTCGGCGACCAGACGGTCATTTCCCGCATCGTGGGCATGGTGGAAGCCAGCGAGCTGAAGAAAGCGCCCATTCAGCGCTACGCGGACAAGTTCTCGAACTATCTGGTGCCGCTCAACTTCCTGCTGTGCCTTTCCGTGTGGCTGGTCACGCGAAACCCGCAGAAGGCGCTCAAGATGCTGGTAATCGACTACTCCTGCGGCATCAAGCTGTCCACGGCCACGGCCTTCTCGGCGGCGATCAACACCGCCGTGCGGCAGGGCGTGCTGATCAAGGGCGGCACGTTCATCGAGCAGATGAGCCGCGCCAACACCGTGCTGCTGGACAAGACCGGCACCATCACCGAGGGCAAGCCGCGCATCGTCTCCGCCGTTCTGCTGAAGGACGACATGACGCTGAAGGACGTGCTTTCCTACGCCATGGCCGCGGAGGAAACCAGCACGCACCCGCTGGCGGGCGCGATCATGCGCTATGGCCGCCAGCTCGGCGCGGAGCCGCTTCCGCACGCGGACGTGGTGACGGAGGTATCCCGCGGCAGCCGCACGCGCGTGGGCGAAAAGACCGTGCGCGTGGGCAATCTGGAATATATGAAGGAAAACGGCGCGAGCGCCGCTTCTTCCCTGCCGGCCGACACCAGCATGATTCCCAACTACGTGAGCGTCGACCGCGAGATCATCGCCGTACTGTACGCCATGGACAGCCCACGCGAAAACGTGCGCCGCGCGATCAACAGCCTGCGCTACGACGGCGTGGGCGACATTGAGCTTCTGACGGGCGATATGGAATCGCAGGCGCGCGTCGTGGCGGAGCAGGTCGGCGCGGACAGCTATCGCGCGCAGCTGCTGCCGGAGCAGAAGGCCGAAGCGGTGCTGAAGCTTCAGGTGCAGGGCAACGGCGTGGTGATGGTCGGCGACGGCATCAACGACGCGCCCGCGCTTGCCTACGCGGACGTCGGCATTTCCATGGGCAGCAAGTCCACGGACATCGCCATGGAAACCAGCGACGTGATCATCAACCGCGACGACCCGATGATGATTCCCGAGCTGCGGCGGCTTGCGCGCGCGACGATGCGCATCGTGCATCAGAACTTCGCGCTGGTCATCGCCATCAACTCGGTCGGCCTGATTCTGGGCGCAGCGAGCGGCATCTCGGTCATGATGAGCGCGCTTCTGCACAACTCGTCCACCATCCTGGTGGTGGCCAATTCCCTCCGGCTGATGTTCATGAAGCCCGGAGACGGGAGGCATTAATGGATAACGAACAAAAGGCCATTCATCTGGAGGTGCTGTCCGCCATCAACGGGCGCATTCGCCTGCAGCTGGAACGCCCGGTCGCCTCGGCCGCGCCCTTCCAGCGGATTCCCGGCATGCGCGGCTGCCGATACAATGCGCGCATCCGCACGCTGCTGTGCGAATACGACCCCGAAGTCATCTCTGAGGAACAGCTGATCGTGCGGCTGGGCGCTGCCTACGCGGCGCAGACGGACGCCAGCCTTCTGCACATCAAGCGCTCCGAGGAGGAAGGCTTTTCCATGGCGCCCAGCGGCTATCTGGCGCTTCTGTGCATCGGCCTGGACGGTGCGCTCTCCCTTGCCGGTTCGCCGCTGACCACATTCACCCGCTGGCTTTCCACGGGCGCGACGCTGGCGGCGGTGGTTGAGCACGGCTATCAGGAGCTGCACGTGCGCGGCAGCTTCGACCCGGAGGTCATGTCCGTCGTTTATCTCATCAATTCCGTCGGTAAGCCCGGCGCCGTGCGCGCCAGTCTGCTGGCGTGGATTATCACCTTTGGCCGTCATCTGGTTCCCCGCGCTCCGCGCGAGCAGCCCTATCTGGTCAGGCGCGCAGGCAAAAAGCTGACGCTCACGCCCGTTTCCGGCGCAAAGAGCGAGCTGGCGTTTGCGGGCAGCATGTTCAGAAAGGGCATGGAAATGATGGCGCGCAAGGCATAACGGCTTTCGCAGCAAGAAGAAGGAGGAAGAAGGCTATGTTCGGCAACAATCCGTTGGTAAAGGGTATCCTGATCGGCGTCGGCGCCAGTGTCGTCGGTTTCTGCGTGTACAAGCACAACGAAGAGAAGGTGGACAATTTCCTTCGCCGCCACGGCGTAAAGGTCAAGTCCCCCGCCGCCGGTTTCGAAACCATGTCCGTGGAAGACCTGATGCGCACCAAGGAGACCATCGAAGACCTGATCGCCGAGAAGGAACTGCAGGATCAGAGCGTCACGGTGGAAGCGACCTCCGAGGAAGCGTAATCCCCTTCCCATAGAAAGAACTCCGTCTTCGGGCGGGGTTCTTTTCCGTTTCGCAAAAGCGTTCGCTTTGGAGTGTTTCAGGAATTTACGAAACCGGCGCATTGATTTATGCGCGAAAACGTGATAAGATAGATATGTCCTGCCGAAAGGCAGGTTTTCAAGGTTTGCCAGTTAGAGCCTTCTAACCAAATTGTCGGCCGCAGCGGAAAAGAGGGATACGCATGTCCAGAAAAGCAACGGAATTTCAGAAAAAGGAAATGAGCCGGATGGATCGCGGCAAGCAGATTTCCAAGCCGCTGAACACCGGATGGATTGATTCGCACGTCGCCTGCGTGCGCGAATGGGTGGCTGATCGGATGACACGGAGGAAAGCGCAAAGGCCGGGCTTCTGAAGCCCGTCGGCCGGCAAGCTCGCAAAGGAGGAACCGAAGCATGAAGGACAGTCAGCTGAAATTCGACCGCACCTGCCACGTTCTCTATTCCAGGCCCTGCAAGCGGCAGATTCAGGAGAAAATCGCGCTGCATTATCCCGCGGACGAGCGGGAAGCCGTCTGGACGCGCGTTCAGATACAATACGAGAATTTTCTCGCCGACTGGCGCACCGATCTGGGCGGGAAGAAGAATTTCCACAACGGCAGGGGCGGCACCTATGACTGCATCGCGCTGATGGCTTATTACGTCGTGTGCAGGGACGTGACCAGCCTTGCGGAGATCGAGAAAATGGAGGGCAGTCTCTTCCTTCCCGCCTTCCGGAAGCTGCGCTTCGTGAACGTGAACCATCCGTTCTTCAAGAAGCTGCTGCACCGCGCTTTCCTGAACGCCAAAAGGCGCTGCGACAAATGGGGCGACTACGATATGCACGTTGCGCCCTATCGGAAGGATCAGCCGATTTACTATGAGTTCACCGCCTGCCCCACCGCGGAGTTCGCGAAGAAGCACGGCCTGCTCGAGGTCATGCCCGCGCTGTGCAACCCGGATTTCGAGGGTATGGAATTTCTTCACGCAAAGCTCGTGCGCAAGACCACCTGCTCCAACGGCTGCAGGTGCGACTACACCATATGCGGCGATCAGGACGCGTACCTGAAAGACCATCCCGAATATCGCGACGAAGCCGGTTACCGCCGGAATCGATAGACAGCCATTCCCGCCTTCTTATGAAAACCGCCGGTTGCCTGCCGCGCAGCCGGCGGTTTTTGTTGAATACCAGAGATTGACATAGCTGATTTTGTCTGCTATAATGTGCATCGTATAATGTACATCATATAATGTCAATCGGAAAGGACAGACGTATGGCGCCCCGATCTAAATTCACCAGACAGGAGCTCATCGACGCGGCCTTCAAAATTGTGCGCGAGCAGGGCTCGGACGCGCTGACCGCCAAAGCCATTGCGGACGAGCTGCACATTTCCACTCGCCCCATTTTCACCTGCTTCGGCAGCATGGACGAGGTTCGGCGCGAGGTGCGCGCGGCGGCGGAAGCGCTCTACGACCGGTACACGGCGGAGGGCTTCCGGCAGCGCGTTCCGTTTTTCGGCTTCGGCATGCAATACATCCGCTTTGCGAAGGAAGAACCGGAGCTGTACCGGCTTTTATTTCTCAGCAAAACCGTAGACGGCGAGGGCGGCGCGCTCGACGCCATGCGGCATTCGCAGGCGATCGTCCGGCCGTCGCTGGAGAAGATTTACCACATCCGACCGGAGGAAGCCGACCGGTATTTCCACGACCTGTGGCTGGTGGTGCACAGTCTGGCGACGCTGATCGTCACCGGCGGCTGCCGCTATTCCGAATCGGAAATCGGGCAGATTCTCACCGGCTTCAGCGTTTCCATCTGCAAATCCATCAAGGAGATTCCCGGTTTCGCGTCCGGCGACTTTGACCGGGACGCCGTGTTCGCTCAGCTTGTTCAGGAAGACCGGCTCACCCAAACAAAGGAGGAAGAAAACCCATGAATTCCATGATTGCCTGCTGCGGCCTGAACTGCGAAACATGCGACGCGAGGATCGCGACGATCACCAACGACGACGCCCTGCGCGAGAAAACCGCCGCGCTGTGGACGAAGCTCAACGGCGTTCCGATCACCGCGGATATGCTCAGCTGCACCGGCTGCCGCATAGACGGCGCGAAAACGCCCTTTTGCGACCACCTCTGCGCCATCCGCAGCTGCGCCCGCGAAAAGGCGATGGATACCTGCGCCGACTGCCCGCAAATGGACGCCTGTGAAACCCTGCACCGCGTTACGGACGGCACCCCGGCCGCCATGGAAAACCTGAAGGCACTTCGAAAAGAAGAAAGCGAAACCGCGTGAACGCGTTTCTGAAAAAGCACCCTGCCTTGAACGAGGCCTGCGACACGGTGCTGTCCCTGCTTTCCGGCAGCTTTTCGCTGCCGGCGACCGGCGTCGTCTGGATAAGAGAGCAGATCATAAAAGCCAGACACTAAGGAGCGCCCATGAACATTCTCGTTTTCAACGGCAGCCCAAAGAAGCAAAGGAGCGACACGCTCCATCTCTCGCGCGCGTTTTTGGACGGTATGCGCGAGGCCGCTCCGCAGGAAATCCACGCCATAGACGTGATCGACCGGCACATCGAATTCTGCCGCGGCTGCTTCGCCTGCAAATACAACGGCGGGCATTGCGTGCTTGACGACGACATGCGCGAAATTCTCGGGCAGATACCGGACAGCGACCTTCTGCTGTTCAGCTATCCGCTCTACTGCTACGGTATGCCCGCGATGCTCAAGAATCTCGTCGACCGCATGCTGCCGCTTTCCTCCATGGCGATGGAGGATGTAAACGGGCGCTATGTCCACGTCGGCCAGCGGGATTTTTCACGCCTGCGCTATCTAAGGCACCACCGCACAATTCGGCGGCGCGTCGGGCGATATCTTTTCCGCCATCTGCGGCGTGAAAATTCCTCGATTTACCTCCAGTAAACCTTCGGAATTTTCATTTGCATCTGACGAAAAATCCATTCGCCGGCCGTCCACCTCATTTGTGCGGCATTGCCCTAATGATCTGCGGCCGCGGGTTTCCCAACAGCCGCCGCAACTTCGAGCCTGCCATTCGGCAGTTCGAGCTGATGTTCCCCGCCAACCACACGATTCTGACCGTGCCCGAAGGCCCCATGTTCAGCGCGCCGGAAGCCGCCAGCGCGACCGTCCCCCGGCTGGCGCTCGTGAAGCAGGCCGGCAAACAGTACGCAGAAACCGGCGCAATCGTCCCTGCCCTGCTCGCCGAAATCACCTCCCCCATGATTCCGGAGGAAGTCTGCGCCAAAATCGTCAACGGTAATGCGTAAATCATTTCCTTATAAATACCTTCCCGTCATGCTGTTCTCATTCCGCCGAATCTCCTCCGGCGTTCCGGCCGCCACGATTCGCCCGCCGCTTTCGCCGCCGCCCGGGCCCATATCGATGACGTAATCGGCGTTTCGGATTACGTCGAGGTCGTGCTCAATGACGACGACCGTCGCGCCGTTATCCAGAAGCGCCTGAAAAACCCGCATGAGCACCTGCACGTCCAGCGGGTGCAGGCCGATGGACGGCTCGTCGAACACGAACACGGAGTCCGTCTGCGTGCGCCCGATTTCGCTGGCCAGCTTCAGGCGCTGGGCTTCTCCGCCCGACAGGCTGGGCGTTTCCTCGCCCAGCGTCAGGTAGCCGAGCCCCAGCTGACAAAGCACGTTCAGCTTCTGGCTGACGGCCTTCATGTCCGCGCAGAACGAAACGGCCGTGTTCACATCCATATCCATCAGCTCCGGCATGGACACGCGCTCGCCCGCCTTGTTCGCGAGCTTCACGTCGTACGCTTCCTTCGCGTAGCGAGAACCGCGGCAATCCGGGCAGGGAATGGTCACGTCCGGCAGGAATTGCACGTCGAGACTCACCACGCCCGTGCCGTCGCAGCCGGGGCAGCGCAGGTTGCCCGTGTTGTAGGAAAAGTCGCTGGCGCTGTACCGGCGCTCGAGCGCGTCCGGCGATTTCGCCCAGAGCTTGCGCAGCTCGTCATGCACGCCCGCGTATGTTCCGACCGTGGAGCGGACGTTGATGCCGATGGGCGTTGCGTCGATCAGCTTGACGTGCCGAATCCCCTCCGCTTCGATCGCGCGGATGTGCGCCGGCAGCGCGTCGCCGCTGATCTTCGCGTTCAGCGCCGGAACAAGGCTTTCCAGCACCATCGTCGTCTTTCCGGAGCCGGACACGCCGGTCACGACGGTCAGCCGCCCCTTCGGAATATCCACCTCCAACGGCTTCACCGTGTGAATCCGCACAGTGGAAAGATGAATCGTTCCGTTTTCAAACAGCGCTTCCTTCGCGGCGCGCGAACGCATCCGCGTTTCGGCTCTTCCGGCGAGAAACGGCCCGATCTGAGACACATTGCTGGCTTCGATCTCAGGAATCGTGCCCTGCGCGATGACGTGCCCGCCCTTTGCGCCCGCTTCCGGCCCCATCTCGACGATCCAGTCCGCCACCTTCAGAATCTGCGTATCATGATCGACAAGAATCACGGAATTACCGTCCGCGACCAGATCATGCATAACGCCGGTCAGCCCCACGATGTTCGAGGGATGCAGGCCGATGGACGGCTCGTCCAGCACATACAGAACGCCCGTCGTGCGGTTGCGCACGGCGCGTGCCAGCTGCATTCGCTGGCGTTCACCCGTGGAAAGCGTAGAAGCCGAGCGGTCGAGCGTCAGGTAGCCGAGTCCCAGATCGAGCAGCCGTCGAGCCGTGCCTTCAAAGGCTTCGCAGATGCTCTCCGCCATCGGACGCATGGCCTCCGGAAGGCTCTCCGGCACGCCCCGCGCCCATTCCACCAGCTCGGAAAGCGTCATGGCGCAGGCCTCGTCCAGCGAAATTCCCCGCAGCTTCGGCGCGCGGGCGGCCTCGGACAGGCGCGTGCCGCGGCAGTCCGGGCAAATGTCCTCCTTCAGGAATTTCTCCACCCGCTTCATGCCCTTTTCGTCCTTGACCTTGGCAAGGGCGTTTTCCACGGTGTAGACGGCGTTATAATACGTAAAGTCCAGCTCGCCCGCCTGATTGGAATTCTTGGCATGGTAGAAAATATGCTTCTTCTCCGCCGGACCGTGAAACACAATGTCCCGTTCCCGCTCCGTCAGCTCGCGGAAGGGAACGTCCGTGCGCACGCCCATCTCCCGGCAGACGTCGGTCATCAGCGACCACATCAGGCTGTTCCACGGCGCGACCGCACCCTCGTCGATCGTAAGCGATTCATCCGGCACCAGCGACGCCATATCCACCGTGCGAACGCTGCCCGTGCCTCCGCATCGCGCGCACGCGCCCTGCGAGTTGAACGCCAGTTCCTCCGCGGACGGCGCGTAAAAGCGCGCGCCGCACGCCGGGCACACGAGCGCCTTTCCCGCCGCCACCAGCAGCGACGGCTTTACATAGTGCCCGTTCGGACAGCGATGGCTGGCAAGGCGCGAATACATGAGCCGCAGGCTGTTCAAAAGCTCCGTCCCCGTGCCAAACGTGCTGCGAATGCCCGGCACGCCGGGACGCTGATGCAGCGCCAGCGCCGCGGGCACATACAGCACCTCGTCCACCGACGCTCTGGACGCCTGCGTCATCCGGCGGCGGGTATAGGTGGACAGCGCCTCCAGATAGCGCCGGGAACCCTCCGCGTACAGCACGCCCAGCGCCAGCGACGACTTTCCGGAGCCGGAAACCCCGGCGACGCCCACGATTTTATTGAGCGGAATGTCCACGTCCACATTTTTCAGATTATGAACCCTCGCCCCGCGAATCTGCATTTTATCGATCATGTTTCGCTCCTATCCCCTCTGCGCCCCGTCCTGAAACTGCTTCTTCAGCAGCTCCGCGAACTCCGCCACATAGGGATTCCCGTTTTTCTTCTGCCAGAACGCGCAATAATTGCGCAGAATCGGTTCATTCCCGCGCACCAGCGGAACACGGGTGATGGGCGCGCCCATCATGAGCCGCTCGCCCGTGCCCTCCACGGGCATGAAGCCCTTGCGGCCGATTACCATCAGCCGGGCTTCCTCCAAATTTTCCGCGAACAGAAAGTCGCCCTGAAAGCCCACAGCCTGCTGGTAATACGCCTGCTCCGTTTCCCGCTGCGACGGCGAAGCCACCAGAATGCACGGGAAATTCTTCAATTCCCGCGGCGAAATCCGCTCCATCTGCGCGAGCGGGCTGTGCGCGGAAACCTCCAGCAGACTGCGGCAGGCCGTCAGGATGAGGTTGACGTATTCGTCCGAAAACACGCGCCACTGATCGTTGAGCACCAGATCCGCCTGCCCCGTGCGCAGCAGGACGTACAGCTCCTCGTGATTGCCGTATTCCACCGACACCGCCACATCCGGGTGCCGCGCGGAAAAATCCTCCAGCGCGCCGTGAAACTCGTCGCCGGCATAGCTGCGCAGGAAGCCGATCGTCAGGCTCGCGCCGTCGCCGTGGGCAATCTTCGCCGCCTCCGCGCACATTCTCTCGCAATCCGCCGTCAGCACCAGACTCTTCTGATAAAAGTACGCCCCGGCCTCCGTCAGCGCAAACAAACGATTCTTCCGTTCCAGAAGCTGGAAGCCCAGCTCGCGTTCCAGCGCCTGCACCTGCCGGGAAATGGCGGACTGCGAAATGTAGTTTTCCTCCTCCGCCGCGGAAAAGCTGTTCAGCCGCACCACCGACCGAAAATACCGAAGCTGCTTGAACATCCATCTCCCCTCTCCGTCGCGCCCCTTCCCTGCCATTATAGCATTCCGACGCGGCGCAATTCAAGTGCCCATGTGCGCAAGTCCGCAAATGCGGAAAAACATCACCGCGGCGTTTCAAGAATTTAAGACAGGCATCCGATTGATTTCTGGTTTCCTGCGTGATAAAATAGGGGCGTAGATAGATGGACTGCCGCGAGGCAGTTTTTCAAGCCCCTGCGGTTAGATGAATCTAACTCATGAAATGCGTGAGGAGGCGGCGTATGGCAATTCTTCCAAAGACCTATCGGCGCGACTGTCTGCTGGGCGCGCTGGTGGAGAAGTTCATGAGCCACGGGCAGGCAGACGTGCCGGATTACATTCCCTGCTGGACGACGGCGTTCTGCGCATTCGCTTCTGCGCGTCCGGCGCGAAGGTACGGCTGAATTCAACGGATAAGCGTCTGACCCTCGAAATTCCAAAGGGAATCGTCCTTTCCATTCACGCAACGTCCGCGCTCGTCAAGGCGGACGCGCTTTCCCAAAACGATCTTCTGATCGCCGTCCTCTCCGACGACATAAGCCTTGGCACGGTGACCGCCAACCGCGTCGACCTCAGCGGCAGCTCCGGTTCCATCCAGCTCGGCCGGCTCTCGGCTCCGTCGCTCAAATGCCGCACCTCGTCCGGTTCCGTCGATCTGGGCACGGTTTCGGCAAAGACGCTGGAATGCGCCGCGTCCTCCGGCAATGTCGTCATAAGAAGCGTGCTTGCGGACGAGGTCTCCGTCACAACGAGCAGCGGCCGCGTGGAGCTGGCGCTCGCGGACGCGCCGTCAGTCTCCGTTCGCACATCCAGCGGCACGGTCTGCGCGATGCTGCCGGAGGGCGGCGCGGAGGCCTCCTTCACCTCAAGCAGCAGAAGTCTGCACACCGACCGAAGCTATACGCGAAGGGGCGATCTGTACGTATTCGGAGAGGGCGCAACCCAGCTCGCCGTCGAAACATCCAGCGGAAATCTCGAAATCCGATGAACAAGGAGAATCGCAATGAACGCACGAACGGAAAATCCATTCATCACCCCAGAGGGCCACAGGGGCTTTCTGGCGAAAAAGCTGTTTGACGAAATGGGCGACATCCACTGGGGGGGGGGCGCGATCGCCTACATCGAGAAAAACGGCGGCGGCCCCGAAAACAACCATACGCACAGCGACAACCACCTCTTCATCGTCGTAGACGGCGAAGTGCGCATCATCTCCGGTGACAAAGAAATCCTCGCGGGCAAGAATCAGGAGGTATTCGTGGATGGGATGATCCCGCATTCCATCTGGAACAACGGCGACCGGACCGCCACCGTCATCAAGATTTCCACGAAGCGCCCCGACTCCAACGGCAAAAACGCGTGCCAGAATGAACACTCCCTATACGACTCGTAGAACTTCCCCCATTTCAGGAAAATTCGCTCGATGCTGTAATCCCCATGCACTGGAAATACGGTTCCGGCTCACGAGCGCCCGTGCTCAGATAGCCGTCATCGGCGCTGCCGAAGGCTTCCAGACAGCCGCCCAGATTGGGGCGCGCTTCATAGATCGTAATGTTTTTGCCCGGCATCTTGGCGTCCTGAACGAGATACACCGCGGCGGCCAGACCGGCAATGCCGCTGCCGATGATGTGCACGTGCTTTTCTTCGATGCGCTCTGGGATTTTCGGGGTGATCTGATCGTAAAACTTCATCGTTTCCAGCTCCTTGCTTTTTCATTTCCTCCGCTTTACTTCGGAGGATGGCCTGATTATAATGACTCAAGGTGTGAAAACACAACGGTCAATTTTCCGCGAAATGCGCAAAAACGTACAGATGTGCAGAAAGTGTCCTTATTTTACAAAAAATTCTGGAGGGATCGTCATGGTCAAGCCCAATCGAAGCGTGCTGCGTTCCAAAAATATGCTGCGCAAGGCGTATATCGAGCTGTCCACGGAAAAGGACGCGTCGAAGATCACGGTGGTGGACGTGGTGAACCGCGCCAACCTGAGCCGCAACACCTTCTACGCCCATTACCCGGATGTGAGCGCCATCGCGGAGGAAATCAAAAACGAGTTCATCCAGAAGTTCAACCTCTATCTGGATCAGACGCTGTTCAGCCAGAAGCTGGATCACCCGCTGCCGCTGCTCAAGCGCTTCGAGCAGTTTATCCTAAACGACGAGGACGACTGCCGGATGCTGGTGCACACGCAAAACTATCCGATTTTTCTGGAAAAACTGAAAAAGCTGTTCATCGACCGCCTGGTCGCCAATATCGACGACGAACCCAGCCGCGACAAATACGGCTTTCTGGTCTTTGTCCACGTCCTCGCCAGCGGCCTGATCGAGCTGTACACCTGTGCATGAAAAGTGAAATCGATCTGTCATTGGCGCAGATCAACGAGGAAATCAATAAAATGTTCTTAGCCGGATTGCGGCTGTATCAATGAACCGCCCGCTCCGGAATCGATGGGTTCGTCCCAAGGCCTGAAAAACGTGAAAAGCGTCTGAATAAAAAGCGTCCAGCCGAAATCTGCATTTCCGGCTGGACTGGTATGGAGGCGAGGGGGGTCGAACCCCTGTCCGAAAACCCGACGAAAAGAGCGTCTCCGAGCGCAGTTCGTGTTTTAGGATTCCCCTCGACGGACTCCCGCGAACAGGATTCCGCCTACGGTAGCTTCATAAATGCCGGCCCGCTTCAAAGCTTTATTGGGCCCGTTCCCTGCCTTTATGACGCCGATGACCTACGCCGCAGGAGGCTTAGGGTCGACGGTCACCGCATTAAGCGGCGACGGCGTAACTGTCGTTATTCGCAGTTATTGTTTTTCCCGATTTTATGGCAGATCGGGGCTGCCGCTCGCTTCTCTTCTCCCCTGAGTCCCCGTCGAAACCAAATACGCCCCCATGATGCGGAACTGCTATTTCTGGCGCATGCTGCGCTCGATTTCGCGGTTTGCGTCGCGCTTGGCCATGTCGTCGCGCTTGTCGTAGTTCTTTTTGCCGCGACACAGACCCAGCTGCACCTTCATGCGCCCCTTCTTCAGATACACGCTCAGCGGAATCAGCGTCATGCCCTTCAGAACCGTGGTCTGATCGAGCTTGCGAATCTCCGCCTTGTGCATCAGAAGGCGCTTCGGGCGCAGCGGATCGGTATTGAAGATGTTTCCCTTTTCATAGGGACTGATGTGCATGCCGTACACCAGCATCTCGCCGTGCTCAACCGCCGCGTAGCAATCCTTCAGGTTGCATTTTCCGAGACGAATGGACTTGACCTCCGTGCCGCGCAGCTCAATGCCCGCTTCGAAGGTTTCCTCCACGAAGTAGTCATGCCGGGCTTTTCGATTTTGTGCCACAACCTTGATCTCCGAATCCGGCATTCTCTTCGCCTCCTGTCATGCATCGTTCATTATACCACGAACGGCGCCGGTTGTAAACCTTTATTTTTCGAGCATCGCGCGCAGCCACGCCGCGTCGCGCAGAAGCGCTTCGTCGCTGTCGTTTTCGACGAATTCCAGAAGCATGGGCGCGTTCGCGGCGCTTGCCGGAACCTGATTCCACATTTCCGCGCCGTCCGACAGCGGCAGGCGAACGATTCCCTTTCCTTCATGCCGCCACGTAAACGTGTGCACGCAGGTCAGCCGCGGCACGACCTCCTTCAGCGCCGCAAGGCGCTCCTCCTCCGGCCAGTCCCAGCGCGGCTGCCAGTGGAACGACGTCTCGCTTTCCCGCATCAGGCGGCGCACGCTGTCGCGGCTGTCCGTCAGCGTGTTCGGGTGATATTCCAGCGATACGACGATGTTCCGCTCCGCCGCCTGCCGCACGCAGTCGTTCAGCGTGTGAACAAGCGTCTCGCGCTCCCACTCGTCCACCTCGGCGCTGCCCTTTCGACCCGCCCACACGCGAATCACCGGCGCGCCGAGCGCTTCGGCCTCATCCAGCCACGGCCCGAAGGCGTTTTCCTCCAGCCGGTAATAGCTGCCGTATGCGCTGGTGCGCAGACCCTCGCCCTCGGTCATGCGCCGAACCTCCGCGGCGCTCTCCGCGCCGGGCTTCACGTGCACGTCGCCGCCCCATTCCACCTGAGACAGCCCGGCGCGCTTCATCAGCGCCACGATTTCCCGGGGCGTTTTGTTTCGGAAGGTGATTGAAACCAGACCCGCGCGGTTCATGCTCTTTCCCTCTCTTCCCTCATCCGCAGAATTTTCATCATCCGCGGCCGGTTGTAACGCTGGATCACGATGAACGGCAGGTTGCCGATGTCGTACAGCAGGATGAACAGCGGCGTCCACTCGCACGGCGCGAACACAAGCGACGCCGGGCAGATGGCCATCAGCACCCAGTGTGTCAGCTCCGCCACACAGGTTTCCTGCACCAGCCGCGCAAGATGCACGCTGCTCGAGTCATTGCCCGCGAGCTTGCGCGTCATGCCGCGCACGACGCGGCTTGCGTCCGGCATGTAGCCCTTCCAGCGCGACACGCGCAGCCTTTTGAAAAACTCCGGCGTTTCGGACCGCCACGGTCGAAACGGAAACGCGTCCGGACGAAAGCGTCTCGGTATCGCCATGCCGACAATCATCAGAACGATTCCCACAATCACGCAAAACAGCGTGAAACGAATCAGTGCGATTCCAAACGTCATACACCCTCCGCCCGCGCAATGAACTGCTTCAGCCGGGCAATGTCCTTCGCGGCCGTCTCCGGGTGCGCTTCCTCGCGCAGCACGCTGATACCCGGCTTGACCTTCGCAAGCTTCCCATAAAAATATTCGTGGTCGAACAGACCGTCGCCGATTACGCAGGGACGGAAGCGGCCGTTTTCGCCAATCTGCACATCCTTGGCGTGAATGGCGACGATGCGGTCGCCGAACAGCGCAAGGCATTCGTCGATGATCTCGCGCTGACGGTCGATGGTCTGCGGAGAAAGCAGGTTGATCGGATCGAGCACGATCTGCATGTTGTCGCAGGCGACGATGTCCAGAAGACGGCGCGTGAGCGCGGGCGTGTTCAGCGTGTGCACGTGCACCGGCTCGATGCCGACGAACACGCCAAAGCGCTCCGCCTGCTCCACCATGCGCAGCACGCTGTCGGTCAGGCGCGCGAACTGCGCTTCTCGACCGGCCTCGTCGCCCTGATAGCTGCTGGTTTCCGTCGCGACGATGTTCGAGCCCAGCTGCCGGCAATACGCCACCTGCTCGCGGAAGCGCTTCACATCGTACAGCCGCTTTTCCTCGTCCAGCGAAGCCGGGTCAATGTAGCAGCCCAGCACGGCCACTTCCAGATGCCTGTCCTCAAACGCACGCCGCACATCATAGCAGAATCCGGGATTCAGCCGTCCGTATTCCGGCTGCACGCCCTCAATCGCCTTGTGAAGCGCAAGCTGCAAACAGCTGAAGCCCGCTTCGGAAATCCGCCGCGCAAGCTCCGTCGCAGTGGTCGTACCATAGTCATGTCCGCGAACGCCGATTCTCATGTGGTTTCCTTCCCTTCTATCTGTCGTATGGCCCATGCGGCCATCTCGCTCTCACGCTCCGAATCCGAACGCAAAAGCTCTTTCAGTTCCCCCATGCAGTCCGCGCGGCGCAGGTTGCCCGCAAGCATCGCCGCCTTCACGCGGATGCGCGTCTTTCGCGCATAATTTCTCCCGATTTCATCGGCCAGCGCGCCCAGATCACCGCGAAGCAGCCGCCCAAGCTCCAGCGATTCGCTCACGTCCGCGGGCATTTCCCGCGTTTCACAGGCGTTGCGCAGGCACGCGTTCTGGCAGATTTCGCAGCCCAGCAGCCGGTTCTCGTATAAGGGCCGCAGCTCCGGCGGAATGAATTCGCCCTCCGAACGCGCGCGCAGGCATTTCTCAATGTCCACGCCCGCATCGGAAATCGCGCCCACGGGGCATACTCTCGCGCACGCGCGGCAGCCGCGGCACCGTTCATCCACGGTGCACATCACTTCTGGCAGCGGCTCGCGCGCGAACGGCGCGTCCGTCAGAATCACCTGCGCGTGAAAGCGCGACCCGAGCCCGTCCACGGCGATCAGCGTATTATACCCTTCCAGCCCCAGACCATACTGTGCCATCATGGGCTTGATGGCAATCTGCGCGCCGGACAGCGTGTGCCAGCCCTCCTCGCGCAGCTCCCGCGCCAGCGCCTTCGCCGCCGCGTAGGCCTGATTGGACGCCGCGTAATACGCGGAGATCATCGCGCCGCGGCCGTTTTCCGCCGCCTCGCGATAGGGTGCGTAGCCCTTTAAAAGCAAAATGACCGTCTGCGTTCCGGGCGCGAGCGCTTCCGGATCGTCCGCCACGTTCGCGTTCAGACGATTTACGCGCCTGCGCGGCGCGTAAATCGGCCGCAGCGCCCAGACCCGGTCGAAGCCGAGTTCCCGCGCACGCTTCTCAAGCGCTTCGTTCGTCATTGCGCACCTCTTTCTCCGTCAGAACAGCCCGCGAATCCACGCTTCCAGCGGCAGCGCCAGAATCGGCAGGAACATCGACGGCAGCATGTTCGCCACCCGCAGCTTGCCTTCCTTCAAAAGCCCCAGCATGTTCACGCTCAGCGCGATGATCATAACGCTGCCCACCGCCTTCATCTCGACGATCACATCCGCGCCGAGATACGGCTTGACCCACACGGCCAGCAGCGCGATCAGCCCCTGATACAGCGTCAGCGGCACGGCCGCCAGCGCGACGCTCCAGCCGTAGGTCGAAGCAAACATCAGCGCCGACACGCCGTCCAGCGCCGCCTTGGCCAGCAGCGTGGCGTTGTTGCCAAAGCCCGCGTCCAGCGAGCCGACCACAGCCATCGAGCCCACGGAAAACAGCAGCGTAGCCGAAACGAAGCCCTCCGCGAACCCGCTTCCGCCGGAGAACATGCGCTGAACGCCGCCGCCCAGCTTTTCAATGCCGCGCTCGATGTTCAGCGCTTCGCCGATCAGCGTGCCGACCACGATGCAAATGATCATCAGCAGCTGGTTCTGCGTCTCAATCGCGCCCGATACGCCGATCACCAGCACGCACAGCGCAATGCCGTTCGTGATTGCCGCCCGCAGGCGATCCGGCACGCCCTTTCGAATGAAGCTGCCGATCAGTCCGCCCACGACCACCGTCGCAAAATTCACCAACACGCCCGTCATGCCGTTTTTCCTCCGGTTTCAATCAGCCCCACGCGCGCCGCATGGAACAGCGACTGCTGCACGAGTCCGCAGCGCTCTCCGAACATCCGCCGCGCCTCCCGCGCCAGAAACGCGGGCGAGCCGGTCACGCCGAACCAGTCGGCCATCAGCCGCTTCACCCACACGTCCACCGGGAACGCGTCGGCATGGCGGCAGCCGAACAGCAGCGCGCAGTCCGCCACCTTCGGCCCCACGCCGGGCAGGCGCATCAGCTCCTCCCGCGCCCGTTCAATCGGCATCGCGGAAAGCGCGTTCAGCGGAAAGCCGTCCGCCACCATGCGCGCCGTGCCGATCAGATACGCCGCGCGATAGCCGCAGGTCACGCGCGCGCGAAGCTCCGCTTCCGTCAGATTCGCCAGCACCTCCGGCTTCGGGAAGCCATGCAGCGTCTCGCCCTGAAACGCGTGCGCTTCGCCATACGTCTCATTGAGCGCCGTGACCAGCGCGCGAATCCGCGCCACATTGTTGTTCGCCGAGAGGATGAACTGAAGCAGCGCCTCCCACGGCGGCTGATTGAGCACCCGCAGCCCCGGCGTCGCCTGAACGGCTCGCGCCGCGACGGGATACGACGCGCAGTCCTCCATGAGACGCGAATAGTCCCGCGCGTCGTCAAAGTACGCCCGGGCAAACGCGTCCTCGTCCGCGCTCGTGAGCACACGCCCATCCACAACCGCGGCGAACACGCCGCCGATTTTCCGCCAGTGAAACGCCTGCGCGCTGTCCATCAGCGTAAGGCGCAGATTCATCTCTCTCATTTGTTCTCTGTCAACGCTCGCCGAAACAAAAACCCGCGCCGGAGGAAAACCTCTGCGCGGGTAATTTTCGCTTTTCGCTTATTCGGCGGCGGCTTCGGTCTTCGGATAAATGCTGACCTTCTTCTTATCCTTGCCGTGGCGTTCGAACTTCACGACGCCGTCCATCTTCGCGTACAGCGTATCGTCATCGCCGATGCCCACATTCAGGCCGGGATGAATTTTGGTGCCGCGCTGACGAACAAGGATATTGCCCGCAAGAACGAACTGACCATCCGCGCGCTTGGTGCCAAGGCGCTGCGCGTGGCTGTCACGGCCGTTACGCGAAGAACCCATTCCTTTTTTGTGCGCGAACAGCTGAAGATTCATCTTGAACATGTGTCTACCTCCGTTCTCTGATGATGATCCGGATGGTACCGGGATAGTCGTTGGAAATGGCGGTCAAAGCTTTTTCGAGCGTCCGGAAAAGAACCTGCGCCTGATCGAGCGCTTCCTTCTTCGGCGAACCGGAAAGCATGCAGCGGAGATAGCCGGTGTCCTCGTCCGTTCGCGTCTGAACGGGCGCGCACGCCACTTCTTCCAGTCCCAAAACCGTCGCCTGCGTGAGTGCCGAAATGGCGGCGCAGACGATGTCCCTTCCCGATTCGGCGTAGCCGGCATGTCCCGCGGCTTCAAACCCGCACAGTCTGCCGTCTCCGTCCTCAAAAAATACGACCTTCGTCATGAAACTCAGCCGTTGATGGCGGTAATTTCAACCTTCGTGTAAGGCTGACGATGACCCTGCTTTTTCCGCTCGTTCTTCTTGGCCTTGTACTTATACACGACCACCTTCGCGCTCTTGACCTGGCTGACAACCTTACCCTCAACCTTCGCGCCCTCGACAACGGGAGCTCCGATCACGGTTTCGTCGTCCTTGCCCAGAAGCAGTACGTCAAAATTCACCACTTCGTCCGCCTGCCGATCGAGCTTTTCCACAAAGATCACGTCGCCCTGCTGGACGCGGTACTGCTTGCCACCGGTTTGAATGACTGCGTACACGCGTTGCACCTCCTATACCCTAATCTCGCCCGGACGAGGCGGCACGCAAGCATGCCTTAGGAGCCACTCCGGAGCGGCTTACCCATGTATTATACACGATTCAATCTCCATTCGCAAGTTATCTTTTCGTTTTTCGTGGGCGCAAACCGCGCCGAAATATGATCCTGAAGTTATTAAATGAACAAATTTCAGCCAAATACGCCCCATGGATTCCATTTGTGCGGAAGATATGCTATAATGAAGGGTACAGTGAGAGAATATTGCCTGAAAGGGACTGGAATATGCACGCATTGATTCTCGCATCCGCGTCGCCGAGACGGCGTGAGCTGCTGACGAACATGGGAATCCCCTTTACCATTCACCCCTCCGACGCGGACGAAACCGTGTCCGGCGCGCCCGAGGAAATGGTGCGAACGCTGGCGCTGCGCAAGGCCGCGCAGGTCGCGCAGGCCGTCGGCGCGGGCTGGATTGTGGGCGCGGACACGCTGGTCGCGCTGGACGGCCGGGCACTGGGCAAGCCCGCGGACGCGGACGACGCCGTACATATGCTGAAGGCGCTCTCCGGCCGCGCGCACGACGTGTTCACCGGCGTATGCCTGATGGACGCCGCGACGGGAAAACGCGACCTGCGCGTCGTCGGCACAAAGGTGTTCTTCCGCCCTCTTATAGAGGAAGAAATCCGCGCCTACGTAGCCACGGGCGAGCCGATGGACAAGGCCGGCGCCTACGCCATTCAGGGCGGCGCGCGCGGTTTCGTGGAGCGCTACGAGGGTTCTTATGAGAACATCGTCGGCTTCCCCACACAGGAATTTGCCAAAATGTACGAAGGCTTTGAGGGCCTGCTGAAATAAGGAGCAAGCTATGGGTGTATTTTCTTCCGGCGGCATCGGCATCGACATGGGTTCCGGCAGCACCGCCGTTTATCTGGAAAACGAGGGCGTAAAGCTGCGCGAACCCACCTGCGCGCTGGTGAACCGCGAGAACGCTTCGGACGTGCTCGCCTTAGGTCGGGACGCGCAGCGCATGGCCGGGCGCACCGACGACGCGAGCATCCTCGTCGCCCCGGTCATCGACGGCGGCGTAGCCGATTCCGAGCTGGCGGCCATTCTGATGCTGTCGGTCGCCGAAAAGGCCTGTGAGAAGCGCCGTCCCTTCGAAAAGAGCCGCCTTGCCGTCACCGTTCCGCACGGCGCTACGCGCGTGGAGCGCGCCGCGCTGGCGACAGCCACGGGACTTGCGGGCGCGAAGAAGGCGCTGATCGTCAAAGCTCCCGTCGCCGCCGCTATCGGCGCGGGCGTTCGAATCGACCGTCCGCAGGGCGTGCTCGTGATCTCCGTCGGCTGCGCCGTGACGGAAATTTCCATTCTTTCCATGAACGGCGTCGTGGCCTCGCGCACGATGAAAACCGGCTCCATGGCCTTTGACGAGGCCATCGTGCGCTACATCCGGCGGGTAAAGGGTCTGGTCATCAGCCCGTCCACGGCGGAGGATCTGAAAAAGGACATCGGCAGCGCCGTGCGCCCCTCCGAAACGAACGAGGTGCTTCTGCGCGGCCGTCACGTCGTAACGGGCAAGCCGTCCACCGAATCCATCTGCGCGATGGACGTGTACCTCGCGCTGAACGAGCCCATCCGCGCCATCGTGGAAGCCATCTGCGACGCGCTGTACAACGTGCCGCCGGAGCTGACCGGCGACATTCTGGACAGCGGCCTGTATCTCACCGGCGGCGGCGCGCTGCTGGATGGCTTCGCCGAGCGCCTGAAAACCGAAACGCAGCTGGCCGTCAACGTCAGCGCAAGCCCGCAGGACGACACCGTGACCGGCGCGGGAAAATGCGCGTCGGACGACCGCCTTGCCCGCGCGCTGATCGCCGCGCATTCCGCCTTTGAAGTCTGATTTCTCCGGGAGGCGACTGTAAATTGGCCAAGACCCATCCGACCTCGAAGATGCGCAAGCGCAGCCTGCGCATTCAGCGCGCCATCTATTCCATTCTGGTTACGCTGGCCGTCTTCGTGATTCTGTACTACCTGATCGTGCGCCCGTCGGGAGATACGTCCATCGTGGAAAACGGCCTCGGCACGGTGTTTACACCCATTCAGCGCGGCATGACCGCGGTGACGGGCTTCATCCGCAGCTGGTTCGGCATTTCTTCCAGCGAGGCCGACAAGGATCAGACGATCGCGGAACTGCAAATGGAGGTTGAGCGGCTGAACATTCAGCTGAACAGCTACGCCGAGATCGAAAGCGAAAACCAGCGCCTGCAGGTGCTTCTGAACGCGCAGGACGAATACGACGCGCTCTCCCCCGTGTACGCGAAGGTCATCGCCAAGGACACCGGCGTATGGTTTGATTCGTTCACCATCAACCGCGGCCAGAACGACGGCATCATGACCAACATGGCCGTGGTGAACGGCTCCGGCCTTGTGGGGCGCGTGTACGAGGTGGGCTATAACTACGCCAAGGTGCTTTCCATCATCGACCCCCGCTCCTCCGTGGCCACGCTGGTCGGCCGCACGCGCGACAACGGCATGCTGCAGGGCGAAACGCAGTCGAATTCCGACAGCGCCGAATGCTACATGTATTACCTGCCGAACATCGGCAACGTCAAAATCGGCGACAGCATCTACACCTCCGGCCTCGACTCCCGCTTCCCGAAGGGTTTGTACGTAGGCACGGTCACGGCCATCAGCCGCTCGCAGGAGACGGCGGATAAATACGTGGTCGTCTCCCCCGCCGTACAGTTTTCTTCTATCGAAGAGGTCTTCGTGCTGCGCGAGCAGGTGGAAACCGCCGGCGAGTCGCTGCCCGCCGTGCCGACGGCGACGCCCAAGCCGATTGTAACCATCAAGCCGACGGCGACGAGCAACATCTACAGCTACGAAACGCCGCGCGCCGTGGACGACAACGCCATCTGGGTCATGCCGACCGCCACGCCCAGCGTGACCGCCGTGCCCGAAACCACGAAGGCGCCGGGCTCCGACAAGCCCATCCCCGAGGCGAGCTGGCTGGAAAACTGATCTGAACCGGGAGAACACTCATGCCGCTTAAAAAACGATTGTTTGCCTTCGCCGTATCGATTCTGTTTCTGCTGATCGATACCTCGGTGATTCCGTTCACCGGGCTGAACACGGCCTACGTGCCCCGACTGTCCCTCCTCAGCGTGATCACCATCGCGCTGCTGGCCGGTCGAACGCAGGGCATTCTGTACGGCGCGATCACCGGCATCCTGACGGACATCACGCTGACCATTCCCACCGGCCTGGTGTCGGCGCTCTACACGATCGCCGGCTTCTTAGCCGGCTGGATCGGACGAAAGATGCGCGTGCGCATTCTTTCGTCCATCGTCGCGCCCATCGTGTCCATGCTGGTGTATGAGCTCACGATGCTGGTGTACTACTTCATGCAGGCGCAGACAGTCGCCGCCTCGCAGGCGCTGGCCATGCTCGCCCGCGTAGGCATCGGAACGGTGCTGATTCAGCCGCTCTATCTGTTGTATAACCTCGTTCTCAAGCCGAAGCGCTCCCGTTATGCGCGCTAAGCAAACTGCTCGAACCGAAAAGGGGTGAACGCGTGAAAAAGAAGTACCTCAGCCGCTATCTGATTATGAGTGGCATCATCCTGTTCGTTTTTCTGGCCATGGTCGCCCGCCTGTATTACATGCAGGTCGTTCAGCATGACGACTATGTAGCCAAGGCCGAAAAGAAATCCACCAAATCCATTCAGCTGACCGGCATGCGCGGAACGATTTACGACGCCGACATGATTCCGCTGGCATACGACTCGCGTTCCTACGACGTGCAGTTCTACCGCGACCCCACGAAAAAGAGCGCGGACGACCGCAAAAACTACACCCGCTCCATCTATGAAACAATCCTGCTGATCGAATCCAACGGCAAGAAAACGCTGGATCCCGCCACCGAATTCTGGCTCAAGCGCGACGCGTACGGTCAATGGACGTGGAATTTCAACACCACCAGCGAAACCGTCGCGGAAACGCGCGAGCGGCAGTGGCGCGCCAATTTCTATCTGGTCAGCAAGGATAAATACCCCGTCGAATCGCTGTTTGACAAGCTTTGTGAAAACTACGGCATCGACCCGGAGCTGTCCGAGGAATACAAGCTGAAGATTCTCACCATCTGGCAGGCCTCGCGCATGAACAACTACAACTCCACCCCCGTCACCATCTCCTACGACGTAGGCTTTGAAACCGTGGCGGAGCTGGAGGTGCGCACGATGGAGCTGGACGGCATGTCCGTAAAGGAAAGCTCCACCCGCCGGTATCCGTTCCGCTCGCTGGCCGCGCACAGCATCGGTTACGTCAGCCGCATCACCTCTTCCAGCGCGCTGGAATCCTACAAGGAGCAGGGCTACCCGGCCGACGCGTTCGTCGGCGCGACGGGTCTTGAATACTCCATGGAGGATCAGCTGTCCCCGTATCTGGAATACCGGCAGGGCAAGCGCGAGGTTGAAATCAACAATTTAGGCGCCGTCGTGCGCGAGCTTTCCTACGTCGCGCCCAAGGACGGCAACTCCGTCGTCACAAACATCAACTCTTCGCTGCAGGCCGTCATGGAAGAAGCGCTGCCGGAGACGATTCAGCAGATTTACGACACGCAGTACGCCATTCTGAACGGCCTGAACGATACCGGCCTGCGCTGGAACCGCGTAAACGCCGCCACGCTGGCGTACTACGGCGAAAACGGCTATGAGGTTTCCCTTGCCGAAACCGGCGCAATGGTCGCCATGGATCCCAACAACGGCAAGGTTCTGGGCATCTGCTCGTATCCCTCGTTCGACCTGAGCATCTTCGAGGGCACCACGGTCGATCCCGGCGGATGGTCGGAAATCGCCGCCGACGATCGCAACCCCATGTTCAACCGCGCCATTTCGTCCAAGGACTCCCCCGGTTCCATCTTCAAGCTGGTCACGTCGCTGGGCGGCCTGAGCGAGGGCGCGATCACGCTGACGGAGCGCATTTCCGACGAGGGCGAGTTCTACCGCGAGGGAACCGATACCTCGTATAAGCCGCGCTGCTGGATCGGCGAGTCCAAGCGTTATCAGCATGCCGACCAGACCATCGTCGAGGCCATCAAAAACAGCTGCAACTACTTCTTCTATGAGGTCTCCTATCGCCTCGGCTCCACGAACATCACCAAGTGGGCCGCCGCGCTGGGACTGACGACAAAGACGAACATCGAGCTTCCCAGCGAATCCACCTCCTTCGTCGGCAATCAGGCGATGCTGTACGACCCGGACGTATCCATCCAGCAGCAGCAGACCGACAAGCCGAAGATCACCGCGGCGATGATCAAAAAGCTGTTCCTGCGCGTCGGAGCGGATCGCGGCATCGAATACGATGACGACCGCCTGAACGAGGTGGCGAAATCCATCCTCGATATTGTTATCACCTACGACTCAAAAAGCGAATGGCTGCCGGCAATCCGCGATATACTTCTTTATGACATGAATCTGCCGCGCAACTATATTGCCAGCCACTTCATGGTTAACACCATCAACACCTACCTGAACGACCTGAAGTGGACGCCCGCCGAAACGATCATGGCCGGCATCGGCCAGTCGATCACGCAGGTGACCCCGATCGCCGTCGCCCGCTACACGGCGGCCATCGCCAACGGCGGCACGGTGTACGACGCGCAGATCATCGACAAGGTCATCGATGCCGACGGAAACATCGTCGTGCAGAAGGAGCCGGTCGTGGCCAACCAGATCGTTACCAGTCAGGCCTACTTCGACGCCATTCACGAGGGCATGGAAGAGGTTACCTCGACGGAAAACGACGGTACCGCCGCCGCGCAGTTCGCCAAGTCCAGATACAAGATCGCCGCAAAAACGGGAACGTCTCAGCGTACCGATCTCGACCTTGAGAACAACGCGTGGCTGGTCACCTACGCCCCGGCGGACGATCCCAAGATCGTCGTTGTCGTCTACATTCAGAACGGCTACGCCGGCGCGCACGCCGCGAACGCCGCCATCAAGACCATCGAGTACTATCTCGACAGTCTTCAGTACGTGGAGACCAACGCCATATCCGCAGATAATTCGCTTTCCAATTAAGAAAAGGGGACGACGCAGTGGGAAAATCCATCGTAATCACCTCCGGTAAGGGCGGCGTGGGCAAGTCCACGGCCGCAGGAAACCTCGCGGCCGGTCTCGCCTTCGGCGGGCGGCGCGTGCTGCTGGTCGATATGGACATCGGCCTCCGCTCGCTGGATCTGATGCTGGGCGCGGAAAACGACGTGGTATACGATCTCGTGGACGTGGTGCAGGGCGTCTGCCCGCTTGAACAGGCGCTGTACCGCGACCGCCGCCGCGAAAATCTCTTCCTGCTGCCCGCTTCCCAGCAGACGGGTTCGTCCGCCGTAACGCCCGAGGATATGCGCGCGCTGGCGCGAAAATTCAAGGGCAGCTTCGATTACGTGATCTTCGACTGTCCGGCCGGCGTGGGGCGCGGCTTCCGCAATGCCTGCGCCGCCGCGGACAGCGCCATACTGGTCATCACGCCCGATCCCGTGTGCGTACGCGACGCGGAGCGCGTGCGGGAGCTTCTGAAGGCCGACGGCATTACCGACATGCAGCTGCTGATCAACCGCGTGGCCCGCAGAAATCCCCTTTCCACCGACGAATGCATCCACCTGCTGGATCTTCCCGTCCTCGGCTTTATTCCGGAAGACCCCGCCGTCGGCTTCGCGGCCGCCGCCGGTTCCCAGGTACTCGACCGTGAAACGAGCGCCGGAGACGCATTTGAGCGCGTCACCCGCCGGCTGCTCGGCGAAACCATCCGCTACAGAATCCCGCACGACCGCCTGACGCACAGGCTCCGCACCGGATTCGGAAAGGAAGCCTCATGCAAGAAAGGATAAAACAGCTGCGCGCGGACATTCAGAAAAACCGGTTCAATCCCCGACTGATCCGGCATTTTGACTGGCCGCTGTTCCTGCTCGTAATCGGCATATCGCTGTTTGGCATTGTTTCCATCTACGCCGCTACCGCAAGGGCGACGGAGGAAGAGGTGCACGGGCTGGCGCAGGCGCTCAACACCCACCCCATCACCTACGCGCGCCTTCAGTTTTTCTGGATGCTGGCCGGTATCGTCGCCATGTGCGCGATGATCTTCTTCAACTACCACCTGTTCGGCCGCTACGCCGACCTGATCTACTGGGCGAACATCTTCGTTCTGCTCGCCGTGCTTTCGGTGGAAGCCGGCCGCGGCGGTATGACCGCCTTCTTCAAGTGGGGCTCCAGCTCCGGTAACCTGGGTCAGCGCGGTCTGCAGCCGTCCGAATTCGGTAAGGTCGCCATCATCATCGCGTTGGCAAACCTGTTTTCCAAGCGCAGGAAGCCGGTTCAGACGCTGCGCGAGCTGATTCCGCTGTGCGTTTACGTATTCATTCCGCTGGTTCTGGTGGTTCTGCAGCCCGACTTCGGCACCGCTCTGGTGTATATCGCCATCTTCGCCGTGCTTCTGTGGGTATCGGGAACCAGTCTCAAGCTGATCGTCGGCGTGCTGGCGGTGGCGGTCGTCGTGCTGGTGCCTGTGTGGTACATCATGAACGCGTCCTCCAGCTCCTTCCGCCTGACGCGAATCCTGATGTGGCTACACCCGGAGGATTACCCGGACGACGCCATGCAGGTTCTCAACGGGCAGATCGCCATCGGCTCCGGCGGACTCACCGGCAAGGGCATGTTCTCGCTGGGTTCGTTCGCCTCCCTCGGCTTCATTCCCGACGATCACACCGACTTCTGCTTCGCCATCGTGTGCGAGGCGTTCGGCTTCATCGGCGCAACGGCGCTCATTCTCGCCTTCGCCCTGCTTCTGGGCCGCCTGATCTGGCACGCGGTCAAGACCGAGGACAAGTTCGGTTCCTACATCATCACCGGCGTTATGGCCATGTTCCTGTTCCATATCATGGAAAACATCTGCATGATCATCGGCCTGATGCCCGTTACCGGCATTCCGCTGCCCTTCATCAGCTACGGCGGCTCCAACTACCTGACGAACATGCTGGCCATCGGTCTGGTGATGAACGTCGTGATGAACTCCCGCCTGAACCGCCAGCTGGGCGACAACCGCTACACGCAAAGGCTGTAGGACAAACTCATGAAACCTCCTTCCCCCGGCATACAATGCCGTAAACGGAAGGAGGTTTTCTTATGGACGGCAAAACGCAGGGAGGCCTGAAGCTGCACACGACCATGCAGCCCCCCGAAACAGCTCCAGCTACGGAAGAACCCCATGTGCGCTGGCGGCTTCGCCAGCGGAAGGACAGGCACGGCGCGCCGCGCGTGCGTCAGCGCGTTTCCAAAAGAACGCCCGGCGAACGACTTCTGCGCAACACGGCTATTGCCTGCGCGCTGCTTCTGACCGTGATGGCGCTCGGAAACATCGACAGCCCCGCCACCAACCGCGTGACAAACGCCATTCGCGGCGCGCTGTCGATGGACATGAGTCTGGATGAATCGCTGGGCAAGCTGTCGTTCGTGCAGAATCTGGTGCCGGAATCCGCGCTGGTGTTTCTGAACATCGGCGGGCGGCGCTCCTCCGCTGGCATTCCGGTTCAGGGGGAAACCGTCCACGCGTTCAGCGAAGCGCAGCCGTGGACGGAATACAAAACGACGGACGCGGCGCAGGTGCGCGCGATTGCCGACGGCACCGTCTCCGCCGTCAGCCAGTCCGGCGAGGGCGACTGGACGCTGCTCGTCGATCACGCCGACGGCTCCTGCGCCGTGTTCGCCTATCTCCAATCGACCTCCGTAAAAATCGGCGATTTCATCGCCCGCGGCGACGCACTGGGCACCGCCGGAGACGGTGAAAACGCGCGCCTGTATCTGGAAGTACGCGCCGCGGACACGCCCATTGATCCCGCGAAGCTGATTTCGGAGGGCAAGCGTTGACCGTGCGCGGCATGCGCCTGCGCGTCCACCCGCTGACGCCGCTGATGCTGGCGCTGATCTACGTGCTGTCCGGCGGACAGGCGCTGATTCCCTCGCTGATCGCGCTGGGCGCGCACGAAAGCGCACACCTGCTGCTGGCGCTCCGGCTACACGCGCGCGTAGACGAAATCGAGCTGATGCCGTTCGGCGCGGCCATTCGCCTGTACGAGCTGTGGGAAACCTCCCCGGGCGCGCTGGTCGCCATCGCATTGGCCGGGCCCGGCATGAATCTGGCGGCCGCGTCGCTGCTGGCGCTGGGGCTGTACGCCTTCCCGGCGGAAGCGCTCGCGCTGATCCCACTGATTCGCATGAATCTGGCCATTGGCGCGGTGAATCTCCTGCCCGCGCTTCCGCTGGACGGCGGACGCGCGCTGTGCGCGCTGATGGCGCTGCGGATGGACAGGCACCGCGCCGTACGCATCGGCGTAATCCTCGGCCGCGTGCTGGCGGCGGGCATCCTGCTGTTCACCGGCTTTCTCTGCCTGTCCGGCGAGCGCCTGCAGCTGGGGCTCGTGCTTTCGGCCGTCTACATCATCGCCTCCGGCGAGCGCGAACGGCGGCAGTCGGAGGGCGCGACGCTGCGCGCCATGCTTCTGAAGCCGGACATGCCCGAAACGCCCGCGCCCGTGCGCTGGATCGCCATCTCCGAAACCGCGACCGTGCTGGACGCCGTGCGCGAAATGCGCCCCGGCCATACGCACCTGTTCGCCGTGATGAACGCGAGCGGTGGCGTGCAGACCGTGCTCACTCAAGCCCTCATCATGGCCGCCGTAGAGCGCGACTCCACCTCTCCCCTCTCATCGTTAATCGCGTAGAACCCGCCCTGTATTTGCGCCGATGGAAGCGTATAATACAGGGTTTTCTGCGCAAATTGCTGGATTATCTGCCCAAAATATGCTATACTTGCAGATGGGAGGGATGCGCTTTGCGAAACTACGTGCTATATAATCAGGATCAGCCGGTCGCGCGCTTTTCCGTGGAAACGGGCGTTATTGCTTCCTATGCGCCGACGCGTCCCGAGCTTCTGCCCATGCAGATTCATGCCGCCTCTCCGGAGGGCTTTACCCTGTGGCTGCAAAACCGCGCCATGGATCTCAGCTCCTTTCAGCACCGGCAGCTGGCGCAGGCGCTCGTAGGCAGCCGCGACAAAATCTCCGTGGCGCTGCTGACCCACATGTTCAGCATCTCCGACACCTTTACCTGCTTCGCAACGGACGAGCCCTTCGTTTCGCGCAGCCAGCTTTGCCTTCCGGATCAGCAGAACCGCGTGAGCGATTTCATTCTGGTATCCAACGATACCTCCCTGCGGCTTGCCCGCATTTCCAGCCCCAACGCGTCCACGGACGGCAGCTTCACCAAGACGTGGCGCTTTGAAAACAATCACTGGTGGCTGTACAAGCTGCAAAGCGCCGACGCGACCCGCAGCGAATACGAAATCAGCCGTGCTTTGCGCAAAGCAGGGTTCGACGCGGCCGAGTACCGAATGGATCACAGCCGGAAAACCCGCATCCGCACGAGGAATTTCGTGGGCGAAGATGAATTCTTCGAGCCCTACGAATCCCTGCGCTATATGTTCAAAGACCTCAGCGACAGCGACGATGTGATCTACGCAAATCTGGCTTCCCTCGGCGAAACCTTCGAGCATGCGTGGAGACGAATTCTGCTGTCGGACGCGCTGTTTATGAATACCGATCGGCACATGCGCAATTTCGGCGGAATCCGTTCCGCGCGAACCGGAGAGCTGAAGCGCCTTGCGCCGAACTTCGATAACAATCAGGCCTATAAGGCCAATCCCGGGAATCACTATTCCTCCGGGATGCTGAACGCCTTCCGCGCCGCCTATGGCCTGACCCAAGCCGACCGAGACGAGCTTCGCGCCCTCCTTTCCGCCTGCGAAGAGCGCGCCTATATGCAGGATGCCGTCGAGGTAGGAACCGATTTTTTGAAGCAGGTAAAGGAAAACTGATTCCGTTTCAGGCGCAGGAAAGCCGGGAGACGTCGCATCTCCCGGCTTTTCGTGTGTATTTTCTTATTTCTTCGTGATCCTGTCCTTGCCATAGAACGGGCGCAGCTTTTCGGGAACGATTACGCTGCCGTCGGGCTGCTGGAACTGCTCCACGATGGCGGGCATCAGGCGGCTGGTGGCCAGGCCGGAGCCGTTGAGCGTATGCACGTACTCGAGCTTCTTGCTCTCAGCGCGGCGGAAGCGGATGTTGCCGCGGCGCGCCTGATAATCGCGGGCGTTGGAAACGCTGGAGCATTCCTTGTACTCGTTCATGCTGGGAATCCACAGCTCGATATCGTAGGTCGTGGCCATCGACGCGGAGCAGTCGCCCGCGGCGAGCTTGGACAGACGGTAATGCAGCCCCAGACCCTCGACCAGACGGCAGGCCTTGCCGATCAGCTCCTGCAGCATGGCGTCGCTGTCCTCGGGACGGGTGTAGCCGAACATTTCCACCTTGTTGAACTGGTGGCCGCGGATCATGCCGCGCTCGCTGGCGCGATACGTGCCGGCCTCGCGGCGGTAGCAGGGCGTGTAGGCGAACAGGCGCTTGGGCAGGTCGGCCTCGTTGAGGATTTCGCCGCGGTACAGGTTGATCAGCGCGGTTTCCGCCGTCGGGAGCAGGAAGTGGAAGCCTTCCTCGGTCAGACGGAACACGTCATCCTCAAACTTCGGAAACTGGCCGGCCGTCAGGCCGCACTCGTAGGTCAGGATGTGCGGCGGCAGCATGAACTCGTAGCCGTCCTTCAGATGCTCGGTGATGAAGTAGTTGAGCAGCGCCCACTCGAGCTTCGCGCCCTCACCGGTGTACAGCCAGAAGCCGTTGCCGCCCATCTTCACGCCGCGCTCGTAGTCGATCAGCCCCAGCGACGTGCACAGATCCACATGGTTCTTCGGCTCAAACTCAAACACGGGTTTCTCGCCGAACACCTTCACGGGACGGTTGTTCTCCTTGCCGCCGGCAACGACGTCCTCGGCGGGCAGGTTCGGCAGCGCCAGCACGAAGCGGCGAATCTTCTCTTCCAGCTCGCTCTGCTCCGCGTCCATCACGGCAATCTTTTCCTTCAGCTCCTTCAGCTCGTTCAGAAGGTCGCTCGCGTCCAGCCCCTGCTTTTTACGCATGGGAATTTCCTTGCTCTTTTTGTTGCTCTCGGCCTTCGCGTTTTCGTTTTCGAGAATCAACTCGCGGCGACGGGCGTCCCACGCAAGCAGCTCGGTAAAGTCGACGTCGTACTCGCGCTTTTTGAGCGCTTCCTTCACGAAATCGGGATTGGAACGAATCAGATTCAGATCAAGCATGTTTTCACTCTCCAAAAATAACGCCCCTGCCATCAGCAGGGGCGATGATAGACCGCGGTACCACCCTATTTGCCGGTTGCCCGGCGCCTCATCCGGCTGTAACGGGCCGAACCCGCTCCGCTCGTCGCGGAGCGCTCTGGGACGGAAGCGCGCGTGCGTTCCTCCGGCTCGCACCGGCCGCCGGATCTCTGAAGAAACCGAAACGCGCGTGAATTCCCTTCATCGCTGGGTTTATTATACCGCATACGCGCCCCGTTACAAGCGTATCCGCGTTAATTCAATAAACAAGCAAATTTTGCAGAAGCTGTTTTTTTGCAAATTTTGCAGAAGCTGTTTTTTGCTGTTGCATTGCGTACCTATATGTGTTATAATCTGGTATATATTGGACAGATGGAACCTGTTCTATTTTGAGGGGGGGAAGAGATGAAAAAATGGCTGATCGGGTGCCTGATGTTATTGCTCTTTATAACAACCACTGCATACGCTGGGCATATCAAAACAGACGGCAGTACATGTCAATCAGAAGGCTACGTATGTATGGGATCAGAAAACAAAACTGAGACGCAGCATAGAATGCAGTGCAGAACATGCGGCGAGTGGATGTGGGAAAACCATTGGAGGGAAGCCGGCGATGAACCCACCTGCAAAAAGCAGGTGAGATGCGGCCTTTGTGGCATAAAATTTGGCCCCCTCGGCGAGCACAAATTCAGCAAGGCGACCTGCGTTGCAAGAGCTACCTGCACAGTATGCAAATTGGAAACCGGCGAAGTCGATCCTTACAATCATGATCTGGAACAGCACAAAGCAAAAGCGCCCACCTGCACCGAAAAGGGCTGGAATGCCTATGATACCTGCAAGAATTGCGCCTATACCACCATATAGAGATTTCGCCGGGTCACGATCTGGAACAGCACGAAGCGAAAGCGGCGACCTGCACGGAAGTGGGCTGGGATGCTTACGTAACCTGCAAGCGCGAGGGCTGTACGCATACCACCTATAAAGAGATTCCCGCGCCGGGTCACGATCCGGTGCATCACAATGCGAAGGCAGCGAACTGCACGGAAATCGGCTGGAACGCATACGATACCTGCAAGCGTGAGGGCTGTACGCATACCACTTATAAAGAGATTCCCGCTCTGAACCATGATCTGGAACAGCACGAAGCGAAGGCAGCAACTTGCACGGAAATCGGCTGGAACGAATATGATACCTGCACGCGCTGCGATTACACCACCTATGTGGAACTTCCGGCGCTGGAACACGATTATCAGCAGAGCATCGTAAAGCCCACCTGTAAAAAGGACGGCTATACCCGCTACACCTGCTCCCGCTGTGAAGATACTTACACCGAAAATCCGGTGAAGAAGCTGTATCACTGGTACGGCGAATGGACGCCGAACGGCGATGGCACGCACAGCGCCGCTTGTCGCCGCAACGGCTGCAAGCACACGGGTAAGGCGGAATGCGAAACGTTTGAATATCGCCTGCTGTTTGCGGATGCGAAGGACTATGCTTTTGAACTCTGCCCCGTCTGCGGCGAAGTATCGGATGACGCGCGCCTTGAACTGGTCGAGGAAGCCGTTGCAAAGGTGGAGCATCTGCCGCAGGGCGAGTTGGTACTGCGTCTGGTCGATCTGCAGAATGGCGAACGCGTTCTGAGCGTGGGTTTCGAATACAGCGGCAAGCTGACCCAGCCGACCGAGCCGGTGGAGATTAATATCCCCGCGGAACTGCTGGAAGGCTATGCACTGAAGCTGCTGGATTCGGACGGCACGGAAACGGAACTGCCTTTTACCGTGACCGAAGATACAGCGACCTTTACGCTGAACTTCGATGCGCAGGATGAAATCCCCGTCCGGGCGATTCGCCTCGTGCCCGTTCAGTGATTATTCAAATTATAAGCAACAAGACCTCGGTGGGTACATTGCCCATCGGGGTCTTTGTATAGGGCTTATAGTGAAGGAGGTAATCTGCGCACTTCCAGTGTGTTGGGATCGATGATAACGACCTCTTTACCGAGACTTTAAGCGTATTTGACCGTATATGCAGTTCCGCCATTCAATTTGCCATTAGTTGGAGTGGATGTGGTGACTTTATTCTAACGAGTTCAATCGTCTTCTTCTACCTCTTCCGGTCTCACATCTATTGTAACACTACAATCCGCGTTAATTCAATAAACAACTCGGCTCTCATTCCCTCAGCTGATTAAGCAATGCAGGACTTCCGGTGCTTCCGCGTACATCTGGGTAACCCATTCCGCGCCGAATGCAGACTCGGAACTTCCAACCTGTACACGCCAGACTTGCGTCTGAAACCCTCTCAGCCAATCAGGCGGCGCAGGGCTTCCGGTTCAGCTTTGGGAAGAAGCGCACGCAAATGCGCTTCGATTCGCGCGCGGGACGCTTTCGGCGCTTCCGGCGCTTCCGCGTACATCTGGGTTGCCCATTCCGCGCCGAATGCAGACTCGGAACTTCAAACCTGAACACGCCAAACTTGCGTCTGAAACTCTCTCAGCCAATCAGGCGGCGCAGGGCTTCCGGTTCGGCTTTGGGAAGAAGCGCACGCAAATGCGCTTCGATGCGCACGCGGGACGCTTCCGGCGCTTCCGCGTACATCTGAGTGGCCCATTCCGCGCCGAATGCGGCTTCCGGGGTCGTCAGGCGCGCGATATGCCAGCCATAGGGTTCGCCGAAGCGGTTGCGCCTGCGGTCGAAGCCGCATATGAGCAGGTAGGTCTGCTCCTGAAGAAGCGTCACCGCGCCCTCGAAGCCCTTTCCCCCGGCGCGTTTTTTCAGCTCGCTTTTCAGAAGCCCAGGCTCCTTCTCCACCTCGAGCATGATCGAGTGGCAAAGGGGCGTCGCGAGACCCTCCTCCCAGCGCGAGTCAAAGTCGTAGCCATCGCGCCGCAGGTTGATCAGCGTCGGGAACCATTCCCGGCTCACAAACCCCGCGTGTCCCTCGAAGAACTTGCCGTAGAGCACGTCGCCGCGCCCGGCCAGCGCTTCGCGCCAGCCCCACGGATCGTCCGCGAGACCCGTCCACCACTGCCCCGGCGTAAGCTCCTCCACCGAAAAACCGGGCACCGGCCCCGCAAACAGCGGCAGGAACCCGATTTCCGAAACCAGGTGCGCCGCGTCTTCCGCACATCTCAAGGCAGCTCTCATTTCAGGATCTCCACGTTTTTCCACGCTTCGCGCGCAAAGGCGAGCAGCGCTTCCTCCGAGGCCAGGCCCGCCTCGGTCTTCGCGCGGCTGTCCACCTGCATGAGCACGCAGGCATTTTCCCCCGCGTCCGTATACAGGAACAGATAGCGATGCCACATTCCACCGTCAGCCTCCGCGTCCTGCTGAAGCAGCGCATAGCCGCAATAGGCGCGGCCGTCGTCGTATGCCCCGCGCACCTCGCCGGGAATGGGCGTTTCCGTCGATGCATCCGAGGAAATCAGCCTGCGCGCGGTCGCCGATGCGCGCATCGTCTTTTCAGCGCTCATGGGGATGCCGCAGAGATAATAGTGATAAATCTCGTTTGCCGCGTCGTCGGCTTCATACCAGAACTGCGTGATGTTCTCGTCGCCCTTGTCAACGGTGTATTCGGTCAGCGTGAAGCCGTCCATCGTGCCGTTCACGGCGGCAACCTCGAAGTATTTCGGCTCCGCCTGACTGCCGACGTTGATCACCAGCGCGTTTTCGCGCGCTCCCTGTGCCTTGCCGCCCCGCACGTTCAGACTGCCGTCCCTGTGCGGAAATACATCCGCGCGCACGAGCACAATTGCTGCAATGGCGACCACGCACACCGCGACGATCAGCGCCGCGATTCTCTTCTGCTTCGCCGTCATCTCTCTGAAGCTGAACGACTTCGCCGCCACGCGCCGTTTCTGCGCGTGCGCCGAGTTTCTTTTTGCCATTTTCCTCTTCCTCTCTACGAAAAATCCGCGACGTGGTTCTGCCGGTCGCGGATTTCTGCGGTTCCTTCGATGTTATTTCGTGGTTTGCAGGTGATCATCACCATGATGCTGCTGTCCTTTTCCTCGCCGGGGATGAAGGTGCTGAAGAAGCGATTGTACATGCCGCTGTACGAATCCTTCTGCCCGCCGCCGTAAATATATCCGCTGAACGGGACGTTCTTCACCGGAGACACGCTCTCGGTCAGCTCGGGATAGGTGGTTTCGTTGGTTTCCGGATCGACCGTAGCGCCCAGACTGCGACCCGCTTCCCTGCGCTTCTCGGCGGACTCGCTGGTGCCGCACACCGCGATGAACTGAACGCCCTGATAGCCCTCCACCGGCTTAATGAGCCACTCGGGCTCAAGCTCGTCGCTCTTCACGTTGAAGGTATTTTCGGTCAAAAGCTCAAAGC
>SFHK01000077.1 GCA_004556395.1 Clostridiales bacterium | reverse complement strand
CTGACAGGTGAAGCGCTCGGCGGGAACGATCGTGCCCACGCCGGTCGCGTCCGCGTAGTACGCGCCGTCCGCGCCCATGGAGAGGATGACCCGCTTCACGCCCTTTTTCAGAAGCGCGCGCGCCGCGGCCTCGCAGGTCGCTTCGCCGGTCAAAAGCAGCGCTTCGTCCCGGTTCGGCTTCAGCGCGTCCAGCCGTCCGAGCAGCGGGTGCAGCCGGGTCGCCTTAACCCCGCTCACCGGGTCGGCGACGACGGGCACGCGCAGGCGCTCCGCCAGATAGGCAATGCACGTCTCGGACAGGTTCGCCTCCACGACGCACGCGTCTGCGCGATTGATATCGGGCAGCGCGGCCTCCAGATACGAAACCGTCAGGCTTTCCATCAGCGCCATATCGTTCACGGCCACGGCCATATCGCCGTCCGGCCCGTGCACGGACATATAGCAGCTGCCCCTTCCATGCACGCGCCGCGCCATGGAAAGGTCGATTCCCGCGTCCCGGCAGGCGGCTTCCAGAATCCGCCCGACGAAATCGTCGGACACGCAGGTATACAGCTTCGCGTGGGCTCCGGCGCGCGCCAGCCTTTCGGCGATGTTTCGCCCCACGCCGCCCGGCGCGAAGCGAATCGCGCCGATGTTGGAATCGCGGGCGCGCAGCGGCGCGGACACGCTGCCGGTCACGTCCAGATTCATGCCGCCCACCACGGCAATCACAGGCCTTTTGCTGTTTTTCATATTCAACCCTCTCGCGCTCCGCGCTTCCGATCTTGAACGCTTCAACGCCGGAAAATCATTTTCCGATCCTCAGCGCCGCTCTCATAACCTCCGCAAAGAACCGCTCCCAGAAGGCAGCCCTTCCCACCCATGCCGGCGGCTCACTTCTTCTCGCCTTTCTCAAATTTCGCGATTTCCTGAAGGAACCGCTCGCCATAGGCCTTCATTTTCGCTTCGCCCACGCCGCTCACCAGAAGCATGTCCTCCCGGCTATGCGGCCGTTTGGCGCTCATGTCGCGCAGCGCCGCGTCGGTCAGCACCACATAGGGCGGCACGTGCTTTTCCTCGGCGATCTTCGTGCGCAGCTTCCGGAGCGCCTGAAACAGCGCCTCGGACTCGGTGGTGACCTCCGCTTCCCGCTTCGTCGCGCGCGCGGCGCGGCGCTTTTTCGCCATTTCGCCCTTCACCGCCGGCAGCGAATAGTCCTTCATGCGCATGCTGCCGTCGACCAGCGCCCGCGCGTTCGCGCCGAGCTTCAAAATCGGATACTCGTCGCCTACGCGCTTCAGAAAGCCCTTTTCCACCATGCGGTCGATCAGCTGGGAAATGGACGCACGCTCATATTGCGAAAGCGCGCCATAGCTGTTCAGCCGATCGAGCCGGTATTGCAGCAGGCGCTCCTCCCTGCTGCCCGCGAGCACGGCGGCGACGACGCTGGCTCCGAAGCGCTGGCCGCATTCCGACACGCACTTCACGATGTTCAGCGCCACGGGCGTCACGTCGATCTGCGCCGCCGGACGGGCGCAGTTGCCGCAGCGGTCGCACTTGCCCGCGGTCTTTTCGCCGAAATAGCGCAGGATGTACGCCCGCAGGCAGCCGTCGGTTCGGCAATAGCCCTGCATGGCGATCAGCCGCGCGCGCGCCTGCTCCCTGAGCTTCGCCGCATCCTCCGGGCTGAGGTTCGATTCCTCGCCCATGTGGTCGATGAAGAAGCTCTGCGTGATCATATCCTGCGCGCTGTACAGAAGCACGCAGTCGGCGCGCTCGCCGTCGCGCCCCGCGCGCCCGGCCTCCTGATAGTAGCTTTCAATGTCCTTGGGCATGTTGTAGTGAATCACAAACCGCACGTCCGACTTGTCGATGCCCATGCCGAAGGCGTTCGTGGCCACCATAACGCCGCTGTCATCCATGGCGAACGCGTCCTGATTGCGGCGGCGCTCGTCGTCGGACAGTCCCGCGTGGTAGTGCGCGGCGCGGAAGCCGTCGCGCTTCAGGCTGTCGCAGATTTCCTCCACCTGCCTGCGCGTGGCGCAATAGATGATGCCGCTCATGCCGCGATAGCCGTTCAGAAGTTCGGTCAGCGCCTCGCGCTTGTTCGCGGGACGCAGTACGCGGTAATACAGGTTCGGCCGGTCGAAGCCGGTGACCAGCTCAAGCGGCTCCCGAAGGCCAATCAGGCGGCGAATGTCCGCGCGCACGCGCTCCGTCGCCGTGGCCGTGAACGCGCACAGCCGCGGCCGCGCCGGAAGACGGCGGATGAACTCCTGAATATCCAGATACGCCGGCCGGAAATCCTGCCCCCACTGGGAGATGCAATGCGCCTCGTCCACGGCGATCATGCTCGGGTTCATTTCCGCCGCCAGCGAAAGGAAGCGCTCCGTCAGAAGCCGCTCCGGCGCGACGTAGATAATCTTATACTTGCCGCCGCGCGCGTTGGACAGCGCCGCCGCTGTCTGCCGCTCGGAGAGCGAGCTGTTCAGAAACGCCGCGGGCACGCCCGCCTGCGTGAGCGCGTTCACCTGATCCTTCATCAGCGAAATCAGCGGGGAAATCACGATGGCGCAGCCCTCCATGGCCAGCGCGGGAATCTGGTAGCACAGGCTCTTGCCCGCGCCGGTGGGCATCACGCCCAGCACGTCCCGGCCGTCCAGAATGGCCCCAATCACGTCCTCCTGCCCCTCGCGGAACGCGCCGTAGCCGTATACGCTTTTGAGAATCGCGTGAATGTCGCCCGTCACGCGCGCCTTCCGAACCTCGCCCGCGTCGCGCGGCGCGGCAAAGGAAGTCTCTTCCGTATTCTGAAACGCCGCCTTCGCAAGCAGCGCGTCGATCACCGCGCCGCCCTCGCCGTCCGTCTGAAACGCCGAATCCGCGTACGGCAAAGCCGTCGCCGCCTGAAACGCCCTCGACGCGTCCATCGATGCGCCGCCGTTTCGGCCACTCGATGGGAAGGAGTTTGACGCGCCAGCGCTCCATTTGTCCATCTGGAACCCCTTCGCCGCGCCGCCGGTTTCTCCGTTTTTCGGGAACGCCCTCGCCGCGTCTCCGTTTTTTCCATTCTTTTGAAACGACTTCGTCGCGTCTCCGTTTTTTTCGTTCTTCGGGAATGACTTCGGCGCGTCAAAGAACGCGCCACTGCTCTGATCGTCCGCCCGCTTCGCCGCCGGTTCATCCGGGAACGGATACGCCTCCGCCGGAACGGGCGCTTCCTCCGCGAAGTCGGGCAGATCCATGAACGCGGGCATTTCCGAAAGATCCTCCGCCTCCGGCGGCTCGGGCGGCAGCGGAACCTCCTCCGGCGCGGAGAACTCGTCCGCGCCGCGGGTGAGCATTTCCACCCACTTTTCAGGCGTGCAGACATACAAAGGCGCGCCCGCCTCGTTCAGCGCGCGAAACAGAACCTCGTCGTCGCCCTCTAAGCGGCGGGCGGTGCCGATCACTTCATACTCTCCGCCCGCAAAATCGCGGTAGCGGCCCGGTCGCGGAATCATGGCAGTGCTCCTTTGCTTATCTTTTGTTCCCGCCGCACATACGGCGAAATGAATTTCCTCTCATAATTCCCGTGCCCAGCGCGAATCACACCGCATACTCCACCCGCACAGCACGCAAACGCAATTTACAACGCGTCGCACAGCTCGCGATTCACAACGCGCGGGTACATGGTACAGCGCACAAACACAGAACATAGCTCGCGGACGCAATTCGCAGCACGCAGGCGCAGTTCGCGGCTCGCGGACGCAATTCGCAGCACGCAGGCGCGGTTCGCGATACGCGGGCACGGTTCACGGCGCGCGGACGCTGGGCGCGGCTCGCGGGCGCAGTTCACGGCGCGCGGGCGCAGATCGCGATACGCGGGCACGGTTCACGGCGCGCGGACGCTGGGCGCGGCACGCGAGCGCTGGGCGCGGCGTGCAAACACGGTTCGCAGCACGCGGACGCAGATCGCGGCGCGCGGGCGCAGATCGCGGCGCGTGGACACGGTTCACGGCGCGCAAACGCAGGTCGCGGCGCGCGGACGCAGGTCGCGGCGCGCGGACGCAGGTCGCAGCACGCGGGCGCAGGTCGCAGCACGCGGGCGCAGGTCGCAGCACGCGGGCGCAGGTCGCAGCACGCGGGCGCAGGTCGCAGCACGCGGGCGCAGGTCGCGGCACGCGGGCGCAGGTCGCAGCACGCGGGCGCAGGTCGCGGTGCGCGGGCGCTGGGCGCGGCTCGCGGGCGCTGGGCGCGGCGCGCGGTTCACGGCTTGCGGGAGCTGGGCGCAGTTCGCGGCGCGCGGGCGCAGTTCGCGGCGCGCGGGCGCGGTTCGCGATACGCGGGCACGGTTCACGGCGCGCGGACGCTGGGCGTGGCTCGCGGGCGCTGGGCGCGGCACGCGAGCGCTGGGCGCGGCTCGCGAACACGGTTCGCAGCACGCGGACGCAGATCGCGGCGCGTGGACATGGTTCACGGCGCGCAAACGCAGGTCGCGGCGCGCGGACGCAGGTCGCGGCGCGCGGGCGCAGGTCGCGGCGCGGGCGCTGGTCGCGGTGCGCGCGCGCTGGTCGCGATACGTGGGCACGGTTCACGGCGTGCGGACGCTGGGCGCGGCGCGTGGATACTGGGCGCAGCACGCGGGACAGAGAAAAAGGAGGACTGCCCCCTGACCGAACGGTCAACCGGAGACAATCCCCCTTTCGAGGTTTCAGACAATATCGGGCTTCACGCCGCATGCGCGGCGGGAGCGCCGGAAATCGTCTAAAATGCAAATTTCGAAGGTTTACTGGAGGTAAATCGAGAAATTTGCATGCCGCAGATGGCGGAAAAGACTTCGCCCGACGCGCCGCCGAATTGTGCGGTGATGCCTTAGTCCGTGGTGTACGGCAGAAGCGCAATCTGACGCGCGCGTTTGATCGCGGTGGACAGCTGACGCTGATGCTTCGCACAGGTTCCGGACATGCGCCGGGGCAGAATCTTGCCGCGCTCGCTGGTAAAGCGGCGCAGGCGAGCGATATCTTTGTAATCGATATGCTGGATCTTGTCTACGCAGAACGTGCAAACCTTCCTGCGCGGCTTGCGGCCGCGGGGACGGCGAGCGCGATCGCCTCTATCTTCAGACATGCCTAATCCTCCTTTAATAGCGTAAGAAAGCGATGATATTAGAACGGGAGCTCGTCGTCATCCACTTCCTGCATTTCGGCGGAGCGGGGCTGACCCACGCCCTCCGAGGGCTCCGGCGGCAGCGGAATATCGTCCGTGCGGGGACGTCCGCCATCGTTCGGGCCGCCAAGGAATTCCACCTCATCCGCGACGACCTCGGTTACATGGCGCTTCGATCCGTCCTGCGCATCATAGGTACGGGTCTGAATGCTGCCAACGACCGCGCACTTGCGGCCCTTGGACAGGTAGCGGCCGCAAAGGTCGGCCAGCTGACGCCAGGCAACGATGTTGATAAAATCCGCTTCACGCACACCCTGCTGGTTGGCAAACCGGCGGTTGACCGCGATGGAGAACGTGCAAACCGACGTTCCGCTCGCGGTGGTGCGCATTTCGGGATCACGGGTCAGGTTTCCGATGAGAAACGCTTTGTTCATAACAAGCACCTGCTTTCGGTTCCGGCCTGATTGTTACTCGATTTCAGCCTTGGGGGCTTCGGAATCAGCTTCCTCGGCAGGGGCTTCCGCGGGAGCGGCAGCCTCGGCGGCGGGAGCGGCAGCGGCTTCGACGGGCGCCTCGGCCGCGGGTGCGGCTTCACGCGCTACGAAGGGCTTCAGCGGCTCGCGCTTGGCGGGAATCGGGCCCTCAAAACGGATCACGAGGGAACGGAGAACGGCGTCTGCGATTCTGAAGTTACGCTCGAGCTCACGGGGAAGATCCGCGGGCGCAGTGATGTACATCAGTACATAATAACCCTCGGTCTTGTAGTTGATGGCATACGCCAGACGGCGCTTGCCCCACTCGTCTACGCGATCAACCGTGCCGCCATTCTGGGCGACGAGGTTGGAGAAGCGGTTGATGAGCTCACTACGCGCCTGCTCTTCAAGAGCGGTGTCGATGACGTACATGACTTCGTATTGGTTCATTTGCTTACTCACCTCCTTATGGACTTGCGGCCCTGAACAGGTACCTCAGGGCAAGGATGCGCAATTACATATTATATAAGAATATCTCCCATCCGTCAATGCCCTCGCGGAACCTTTAACCAAAACTCCACGCATGCGGCTTCACCTCCTGTATTTGGGCTTCATCACGCGAAGGAAGAAGTCGTCCGCGAGCGCCTGAAGCGGCACGTCAAGGCGCCGGTAGGCTTCCCGGGCGATTTCGGGCGGGATGCCGTATTCGGCCTGTGCGATGGCTCCGGCGACGGCCGCCTGCGTGTCGCTGTCGCCGCCCAGCGAGACGGCGTTTCGAATCGCGTCCTCAAAGCCGTCGCTGTCCAGCCACGCGATAATCGCCTCCGGAACGCTGCCCTGACACGTCTCGTCAAAATGACAGCCGGGGCGAATCTCATCGCAAGTGCGGCTGAGGTCGTAGCCGAAGCGCGCGGAAAGATAGTTTCGCACCTCGCCTTTCCCATGCCCCGTGCGCGCCAGAAACACCGCGGCCGCCGTCGCCTGCGCGCCCTTTACGCCCTCCGGGTGATTGTGGGTCACGCGCGCGCTGACCGCCGCGGCGTTCTCGACCGCTTCCAGCGAATCGTAGAACCACGCCACGGGCGACACGCGCATGGCAGAGCCGTTTCCGAAGCTGTTGTACGGCTGCGGTTCCTTCTGAAACAGCCAGCCGAAGAATCTTCCGCCATAGCCGCCGTCGGGATAGCGCCGCCCCCACCTTTGCATGGAAGCAATGTAGTCCTCCTCCGCGCCGCCGTTCATCAGCGCTTCGGCCACCGCCAGCGTCATCACCGTGTCGTCCGTGAACGCGGACTTCTCCGAGAAGAGCGGGAAATCCTTCGATTTATGCGGATGAAACTCGTATACCGAGCCCGCAATGTCGCCAATGATCGCACCCAGCATGAAAATCCCTCCTATACCTTCGACAGGAACCACAGAATCGCCGTGCGCTTTTCGCCCGCGCGGAGCGTGAGGTTCGAAAGCTCGCTGCCCTTCCGGCGGGTTACCGCGCCGTCGTCGGCGTTTTCCACGTCGTATTCCGCGTCCGGATCGATAAACGGCAGGCGCACAGCGATCGTCTCGTCCTCCGCGTTTTCCATGCGGAACGCCTGAAGCACGGCCTTGTGCGTTTCGGGGTCGTGGTAGGCGAACGCCGTCCAGCCCTCGGTGAACGAAAGCGGATGCCACGGCGTGAGCCGATAGAAGTCCTTCAGAAGATACGGCTTCACGCATCTCCACTCATTGAGCGCCCAGCGAATCTGCTCGAAATCGGTGTTCGCATCCTGCGTCCACTGCGCGTTCAGGTTGAGCACGGGCAGGTAGGACGCGCGCAGGATGTACTTGTCGCGCCGGCCGTCCGGGTCAAGCTGCCCCTTCTGCTCGGTGCAGGCGGAGCCGCAGAACGGAATCCAGTGATCGAAGGCGGTGGTCATCGAAAGGCGCAGCGCCGTGGTCGTGCGGTCGGAATCGCTTCTCAGAAGCGGAACCGCGCGCCGCATGGATTCGAGGTCGTTCCGTCCGCCGCCCGACGCGCACGAATCCACGAACGAAGCGCCGCCGTGCGCCTTCGTGAACGCGATGATGCGATCCCACATCTCATAGTGCGCCATCACAGCCTTGTTTTCGGTGATTCCCTGCCGGTTTTCGCCCATCCGCGCGTCCAGCGCTTTCCAGCAGGGGCGCGCGTTGAAGTTGTTGTCCTCGCGGTACATCTCCACGCCGCCCTTTTCGAGCGTGGAAAGGATTTTGTTAAGCGTCCATTCCAGACATTCGCGCTGGCCGATGTCGTTGCCGCCGCCCTCCAGCGCCCATTCCTTCTTATAGCTCCACCAGCGGCACATGCTGTCCACATGCGTGGTGCGCTCCGGCTCAAACCACATCAGCGTTTTCATGTCGTTGGCGCGCGCGTAGTCGGTGGACTCGCGGAAGCTGCCGCCCGGCCATTTCACGGGGTCGAGCGTCCACGTGCCGATCGTGCCCCACCAGTCGGAGGGCACGGTGCCGCCGTCCGCGTCCATGTACCAGCCCGCATCAAACCAGCGGTAATCCATGTGAATGCCCTCGGAGACGATCTTCTCCATGGACGGCCTCCACGTGGAATAGCGCTCGGAAATGCTGCCGTCGGAGTTCGGCAGCCCGGTATCGCAGCTCAGGCAGGTGGTGCTGAACGGCGAAAGCGGCTGCCCGTCCGCCTCCCTGGGCAGCACGCGCGCCACATAATAGCGCCGCCACAGGTTCATCGCGTCGTCCTCGCTGCGCCCCGCGTAGGGAAGCAGCAGCATGCGCGCCGTGCGAACGACCTCGCCGGGCAGAAGGTACGTCCTCAGCCCGTTCGTGCCGCGGCCGATGATCCGCGCGCCGCCGCGCTCGCTCTCAAACGCGGCCTCCCACGTGCCCGCCCAGCCGAGAATCACAAAGCAGCCGCCGTCCCCGATTTCCAGATTGAAATACGGGAAGAACTCGTGCGTCGGCCGTCCGGAATCGCAGAAGAAGCGCGCCGGTTCCTCGGAGAGCTTCCTTTCATAGGGCGCGTAGCTGTTCACATGGTCGCCCAGAATGCCCTTCAAAACCGGGTTTGCTCCGGAGACAAACAGGTTCAGCGCGTCCACGTCCGCGATCACGGGACTCTCTGTCTCGCCGCGGTTCTCAAAATACACCGTCCACGCCAGCGCGCCGAAACGCTCGTCCCATTCCAGAAGCAGCCGCGCGGTCAGGGGCTTTTCGCCGCGCAGTTCAAAGCAAATCTCCGCCTGACTTACGCCATCCGCGCGCGTTTCCTTCTCCGCGCCGCGCCGGAAGACCTCCGCTTCAAGCCCCTCCCGCGCGCGCCCGTCCAGCGTGAACTGCACGGGCAGCTTCTCCGGGTTTGAAAGAATCGTTCGATACATCGCTTCCGCGTCCAGGGGCTTTCTCATGGTCATGCGCATATCCTCCCCGCACAGGCAGTTTTTTCCAGTTACCGCCAGTATATCATGTTTTCCCCCGCGCGGCAAGGCGTGCGGACGCGATCATGGAACCCAGTCTTCCAGCCTGAGATTGGGCACCCGGCTGAACTCGCCGACGTTGTGGGTGATCAGCGTATACCCTCCGGACAGCGCCTGCGCCGCGATCTGAACGTCGTATGGCCCGATGGGCGTGCCCTGCTTTTCGAGATAGCCGCGCAGCCTTCCCGCGAAAGCAGCGTCCTCCTGCGAGAACGGCAGGATGTTGAACGGCGCTAAAAACATGGCGAGCTTTTCTCTGGTGCGATTGCCCCAGCTGCTTTTCTCGGCTCCGTATTCCAGCTCAAACACCGTAATGGCAGATAGCCGCAGCTCGGAGGGGTTGTGCGAGAGGATTTTCTGCGAAAGCAGCGGATATTGATTCTTCATGAAGTAGATGCAGATGTTGGTATCCAGAAGGTACATCAGAATTCCACCCGCGGGGGCACAGAATCCCATGAGGGCTGGTTTCTGTCCGCTATAAAGTCCTCGGAGAATGTGCCGATCACCTGACGAACCGGCGCCCACGGATCCTTCGCGGGGTATGCGATGAAGATTTCGCCGATCTTGTTGATGCAATATTCGTTTTCTTCGGTTCGCAGCTCCTGCGGGATGCGAATCGCCTGACTGTTGCCATTCTTAAAAACACGAGTCGTCATCATGAAAATCACTCCTTTCGTGTGTACAAATCGTGTGTACATCTATAGTATATGCGTTCCGAGCGAAAAAATCAACAGGGTTCTGAAAATGTAACAATGATGGCGTGCGCGAAACCGGAAATGCTTAGCACGAATCGTGTTGACAAACCGCGAAAAAGGGGATACGATTATACGGTTAGACAGGCAGGAAAAGAGGGCGTTTGCCAATGATTTGCAGGCTTTGCCCGCGCATGTGCGGCGCGGAACGGACGGAGGACGCGGGCGGCGGCGTTTGCGGCATGGGCACGCTTCCGGTGCTGGCGCGCGCGGCGCTGCATTTTGACGAGGAGCCGGTCATCAGCGTGCCGGGCTCGGGCAGCGGCGCGGTGTTCTTCTCCGGCTGTCAGCTGAAATGCGCGTTCTGCCAGAACTACGGCATCAGCCACGACGGCTTCGGAAAGCGCGTTTCGGTCGCGCGGCTGAAGGAAATCTATCAGGATCTGATCGACCAGGGCGCGGCCAACATCAACCTTGTGTCCGCCACGCACTTCCTGCCGGCGGCGCTGGAATCGCTGGAGGACGCGCCGGGCGTGCCGGTGATCTGGAATTCCAGCGGCTACGAGCGCGCGGAATCGATTCGGCTGCTTGAGGGCAAGGTAAACGTCTACCTGCCGGACTTCAAATACGCGCTTTCCGGGCCCGCCGGAAAATACAGCGGCGCGGCCGACTACGCCGAGTTCGCCATACCCGCCATCACCGAAATGCTGCGGCAGACCGGCCCCGTGGAGCTGGACGAAAACGGCGCGATTGTGCGCGGCACGATCATCCGCCACCTCATCCTGCCCGGGCAGCTGGAAAACACCCGCCGCGTGCTGGACGTCATCCGCGAGCGCTTTGACGGCGCGTACGTCAGCCTGATGGCGCAGTACGTTCCCATGGGCCGCGCCTGTGACTACCCGGAAATCAACCGGCCGATCACGCAGGACGAATACGACGAAGCGGTCGATTACATGCTCGATCTGGGACTGGAGGACGGCTTCGTTCAGGAGCTGGAGGCCGCCGACAGCAAATATACGCCCCCGTTCGAAATTTCTCGATTTACCTCCAGTAAACCTTCGAAATTTGCATTTGCATCTGACGAAAAATCCATTCGCCGGCCGACCACCTCATTTGTGCGGCGTTGCCTAATCAGGCATACAAAGGATTGAAACGACGCCAATGGAACTTCTTTTAAGCCCCCTTTTCTCCGGTTCGAGCGGCAACGCCGTGTATGTCGGCGCCGGACGGACGGGCATCCTTGTGGACGCGGGCGTGAGCTGCGCGCGCGTGGTTTCCGAAATGAAGGCGACCGGCATCGATCCCGCCGCGCTCAGCGCGATTCTGATCACGCACGAGCACAGCGACCACGTGGCCGGCGCGGGCATACTGTCCCGCAAATTCGACCTTCCCATCTACGCCACCGAGGGCACGTGGAGCGCCATGGCGGAAAAGCTGGGCGCGGTGAGCGCGAAGAACATACGCGTCATCGAGTCCGGGCAGGATTTCTACATCGGAGACTTGGACATAAGCCCGTTTCCGCTGCCGCACGACGCGGCCGACCCCTGCGGCTACGCGTTCACCTGCGGCCGCCTGCGCGCTGCCATCGCCACCGACATCGGCTGCCTGCGCGAGGGCTGGCTGAAGGCCGTGAGCGGCTGCGAGCTCGTGCTGCTGGAATCCAACTACGATCCCGGCATGCTCAAGGCGGGGCGCTATCCCTACGCGCTCAAAACGCGCATCCTCGGCACGAAGGGGCACCTGTCCAACGAGGACGCGGGGCGCGCGGCCTGCCGACTTGTGGAAAGCGGCGTGCGCAGCCTGATTCTGGGGCACCTGAGCAGGGAAAACAACTTCCCGGAGCTGGCGCTGGAAACCGTGCGGCTGGCGCTGACGGATGCCGGCGTGAAGGTCGGAACTGACGCGGAGCTGACCGTCGCCTCCCGCGACCACGCCAGCGGGATGTTCGCCGTGCGGGACGGCTTTGATCTGATAAGGAGGGCGTAAACCGCCAATGGATACGAATTTTACCCTGCCCGACTCCGAAAACGGCAACGGGCGCAAACCGAGCGTGTTCGCGGCGAGCTTTCTGTTTCTGCTGGCGGGCATGGGGAAGCTGGTCGGCGAATACGTCGCGTGGCCGTTCGTGTTTCTGGCCGGGCGGCTGTTCGGCGGCGTGGACGCGGGCGCGCAGTCCCAGCTTACGCAGTTTCTGTACTATATTCTGTTCGTCGCGCTGCCCGTGATGCTGTACGCGCGGCGCGACCCCGGAATCGCTTCGCACCTGCGCATTGAGCCGCTGAAGGGACGCGTCGCCGCGCTTTCGGTGCTGACGGCGGCGGTCGCCGTACTGTTCATCAACTGCGTGAGCCAGCTCTGGTTCATCCTCATTCAGTGCATGGGCGGCACGATTCCCGCCTCCGGCGTGGCCGTGCCCACAACCGTTCGCGGACTGGCCTCCGCGGTGATCCTGTCCGCTGTGCTGCCCGGCATATGTGAGGAGCTGCTGTTTCGCGGCCTGATGCTCAGCGCGTGGGAGGAGCGCGGCTCGCTGCGCGCCGTCACCACCGTTTCGCTGCTGTTCACGCTTCTGCACGGCAACCTGCTGGGCATTCCCAGCGAATTCATCTGCGGCGTGCTGCTGGCGTGCATCGTCATCTCGTCCGGCTCGCTGTTCGCGGGCATGGTGTTCCACACCGTGTTCAACTCCACGCTGCTGATCGCGTCCTACTGGGCGCGCACCGTCGAGACCGACGCGGAAGCCGCCGCCTATACCGGCGCGCTTTCGCTGCTTCCCTTCCTGCTCGGCGCGCTGCTGTTCGGCTCCATCCTGATGTTCCTCATGCGCCGCTTCCGCGCCCTGCGCCTGCGCGACGGCCGAAAGACCTTCGGCGTGCCGCCCTGCCCGGAGCGCCCGGTGCGCATGAGCGAACTCGTCGTGCAAATCTCAGGAATCATCGTCGCGTCCGTCTGGTACGTCATCGACCTGTTCCGCATTTCCGGCTTCCTGCAATAAGGCAACACCTCACAAATGAGGTGGTCGGCCGGCGAATGGATTTTTCGTCCGATGCAAATGCAAATTTCGAAGGTTTACTGGAGTAAATCGAGGAATTTGCATGCCGCAGATGGCGGAAAAGACATCGCCCGACGCGCCGCCGAATTGTGTGGTGATGCCTTAAATCTGTTTTTCTCGGAGGTTCCGCAATGAACGCAGCGATCCTGTGCGTGGGCGCGCTCAAGGAAAAATGGCAGAAGGACGGCTGCGCCGAATACCTGAAGCGCCTGACCCGCTATGGAAAATACGAAGTCATCGAGGTGCCGGACGAGCCCGAGCCGGCCAAACCCTCCCCCGCGCTGAACGCGCAGGTGATGGAAAAGGAGGGACGCGCGCTGCTCGCCCGCCTGCGCCCGCAGGATCGCGTGGTGGCGCTGTGCATCGACGGCGCGTCCCTCTCCAGCGAAGCGCTGGCCGCCGAAACGGCGAAATGGGCGCAGGACGGCCGCCGCACCGTGTTCGTCATCGGCGGCTCGCTCGGCCTCTCCCCCGAGGTCGCCGCCCGCGCCGATACGCGCCTGTCCTTCTCCAAAATGACCTTCCCCCACCCCCTGATGCGCGTGATCCTGCTGGAGCAGCTCTACCGCGCCGCCCGCATCGTCGCCGGGGAACGGTATCATAAGTAGGTTTCAATCGCGTCCATCACCGTATGAAAAAGGCGACAATCACACATTCTTTTTCTTTAAAAGAGTGTGTGATTGTCGCCTTTGCTGTATCATCCAATTTCAGAGGCATTTGTCCTCGTGGAAAACACGCGCCGCGGGCTTGCGGTCAACGCCCTCACGCCCGCGTGACGTTCTTAATCCACTTATCCCCGCGCAGGCGGAGGAAGGCGATGAGCCATTTGAAGCACTGGTCGATACGGGTCATGAGGAACACGACGGGCAGCGGCCAGTTGAAGTGCACGGCGATCAGCATGGCGGGCAGCACGACGAGCCAGCCGCAGATCATATCCACGGCGGCGACGAAGCGGCTGTCGCCCGCGCCGCGGTTGATGCCCACGAAGCAGGACGCATGGTAGCTGGTGCCGATCAGCGTGACCGCCCCGATTGCGATCATCTGCGTGGCGAGGGAGAACACCTGCGCGTCCTGCGCGGAGCCGTACAGCCGGGTGAACGGCGCGCGCAGCAGGTACACGACCGCCGCCATGCACACGCCGATCAGCGCGAACATCACCTGAATCGTGCGCGAGTATTCCCGCGCGGTGTCGTAATCGCCGCGGCCGACGGCCTTGCCCACCATCACGCACGCGCCGCCCGCGAGGGCGAAGGTGAACATCGTGCCCAGGTTCATCATGGCGCTGGTAATGGCGTTGGCGGCGATGAAGTACGTCGTCAGCCGCCCGATGATCGCGGCCTTCAGAAGCCCGATGAACGACCATTGCATGTCGGTCAGTCCCACCGGCAGCCCGTAGCGGGCGTAATCGTGCGCCAGCGCGCGGTCAAAGGTGAAGAAGTCGCGCGGGCGCACGTCCACGACCTTCTGAACCCGGAAGGTGTAAAACGCCACAATCAGCATCTCAATCACGCGCGTCAGCACCGTCGCCAGCGCCGCGCCCTCTACGCCCATCGCCGGAAGGCCGAGCTTGCCGAAGATCAGCACGTAGTTGAGCGAAATGTTCATCACCAGCGACGCGACGGACACATACAGCGTCACCCGCACAACCTCCACCGAGCGCAGCATGCCGGTGAGCGAGTTGGTGACGGCGTAGGGAATCCAGCTGAAGCACACGATGGCGAAGTAGGCCAGCGCCAGCCGCGTCGCCTCTGCGGCGCTCTCGTCTCCGGCGCGCAGCACCAGACGAATAACCGGCTCCGGGAACAGCCGCGCCGCCAGCACGAACAGCAGCGTGACCGCCATCGACACCGCGAACACAATGGAGAAAAGCCGCTTGATGCGCGGCATGTCCTTCTTGCCCCAGTACTGGGAAATCAGAACGCTCGAGCCGCTGACCAGCCCCAGAAGCGTCGCGGTGAAAAACGCCGTGAGCGCGTTCACCTGCGAGACCGCCGCCTGTGCGATCTTGCCGTAGCCCTCGGTCACGCCGTTCGTGATGCTGGACACCATGATGTCGTCGGCCACGACCACCAGAAAGCTCACCAGCGAGGAAAACGCCGTGGGCAGGGAAATGCGGAGAATCGTCCGGTAGAAGTTCTTATCGCGCACCAGCCGCATCGCTTCAACCACCTTTTATGTAAAATTTCCCATCTCCATTGTAACACGCGTGTCAACCGCTTCCGCGAGAATTAACCCTGCGCGGGTTGACATGGAACGCCCGGCCGCCTATAATAAGAAACACGTGATGCGCAACAAATAATTCCTCAAAGGAGGGAGACTATGCCTCCGAAATTTCGATTCACCCGCGAGGAGATCGTCCACGCCGCGCTGGCGCTGACCGCCGAGGGCGGGGCGAAGGCCGTCACGGCGCGGGCGCTGGCGGCGAAGCTGGGCTCGTCGGCCAAGCCGATTTTCGGCCTGTTTGAAAACATGGAGGAGCTGCAGCGCGCGGTGCTGGCGGCGGCCTTCGAGAAGTACAGCCGCTTCATCGCCGCGGAGATGACGAAGGGCGAATATGCACCCTACAAGGCCAGCGGCATGGCGTACATTCGCTTCGCCCGGGACGAGCGGGAGCTTTTCAAGCTTCTGTTCATGCGCGAGCGCTCCCGCGAGGAGCAGCTGAGCGCCACGAACGACGATGTGAAGCCGCTGCTTCAGCTGATAAGCAAAAACACCGGCATGGCCGAAGCGGAAGCCGCGCGGTTCCACACCGAAATGTGGCTGTTTGTGCACGGCATCGCCACGATGATCGCCACTTCGTTTTTGGACTGGAGCGACGAGGACGTCAGCCGCGCGCTGACCGACGTTTATGGAGCCATGACCCGGCGCTGGGCCAGAAAGGAAAACCGGAAATGACCGCACCCGCCATTGAAACAAACGGTCTTACCAGGCGCTACGGCGCGCTGACGGCCGTGGATCACCTGAACATCCGCGTGGAAAAGGGCGAGCTTTTCGCGCTGCTCGGCGTGAACGGCGCCGGAAAGACCACCACCATCCGCATGCTCTGCTGCCTGACGAAGCCCACGGAGGGCGACGCGACGCTCTCCGGCGCGAGCATCGTGCGCGAGCCGATGCATGTGAAGGAAAAAATCGGCGTTTCCCCGCAGGAAACCGCCGTCGCCGCCAACCTGACGGCGGAGGAAAACCTGCGCCTGATGTGCGGCATGCACGGCCTGTCAAAGGCGGAAACCGACGAAAAGGTGCGCGCGCTTTCAGAGCGCTTCCATTTAAACGAGGTGCTTTCCCGCCGCGCCGGAAAGCTGTCGGGCGGCTGGCAGCGCCGGCTCAGCATCGCCATGGCGCTGGTGAGCGACCCCGAAATTCTGTTCCTCGACGAGCCCACGCTGGGGCTGGACGTAATCGCCCGAAGCGAGCTGTGGGACGTGATCCGCGGCATGAAGGGGCACGCCACCATCATCCTGACCACCCATTATATGGAAGAAGCCGAAGCGCTCTCTGACCGCGTTGGCGTGATGAAGGACGGCCGCCTGCTGGCGCTGGGCACGCCCGACGCGCTGAAGGCGCAGACCGGACAGGAAAAATTCGAGGACGCGTTTATCGCCATCGTAAGGGGGGCGTCGAAATGAGAATGCTGTCCTTCGCCCGGCGCACGGCAAAAGAAATCCTGCGCGACCCGCTGAACCTCGCCTTCGGCCTCGGCTTCCCCGTGGCGCTGATTCTGCTGATGAGCGCCATTCAGGCCAACGTGCCCGTGCCGATTTTCGAAATCAAAAGCCTTGCGCCCGGCGTCTCGGTGTTCGGCCTGTCGTTCATGACGCTGTTCTCCGCCACCCTCGTGGCGCGCGACCGCGAAACCGCGTTCCTCGAGCGCCTGTATACCACCCCCATGAAGGCGACGGACTTTATCTTCGGCTATATCCTGCCCATGATCCCCATCGCCATGGCGCAGACGATCGTGTGCTACCTGCTGGCCGTCGTTCTCGGCCTGCCGGTCTCGATCTCCATCCTGTACGCCGTCCTGCTGAACCTGCCCGCCGCGCTGTTCTTCATCGCGCTGGGCCTGCTGTGCGGCAGCCTGTTCACCGTAAAACAGGTCGGCGGCATCTGCGGCGCGCTGCTCACAAACCTCTCCGCATGGCTCTCCGGCGCATGGTTCGACCTGACCCTCGTCGGCGGCGCGTTCGAGAAAATCGCCTCCGCCCTCCCGTTCATGCACGCTGTCGAAATCCAGCGCGCCCTCTTCGCAGGCACCCCCGCCGCCCTTCCCGCCCACCTCCTCTGGGTCGCCGCCTACGCCGCCCTCTCCCTCGCCGCCGCGGTCGGCATTTTCCTGCGGCAGATGAAATAACCGCTGTATTCCTCCATTAAAAATCTTTACCAGCGCAACAACTAAGACTCCCCCTTTCCCATCCAAAAAATCTCCGTTCGTCCCCCACCGCGGAGAACACGAGAGGGCGCGCAGCCCTCTCGCACCCCGTCCCCCAAGGGGATGTAGGGGAGCAGCACGCCCCACCCCCGCGTCGTCGGAAACAAAATCCTTCGCCAGAACAGCAATAAAAAAAGCAAGAGAACAAAACCTCCCTTGCCCATCCAAAAATCTCCGTTCGTCCCCCACCGCGGAGAGCGCGAGAGGGCGCGCAGCCCTCTCGCACCCGTCCCCCAAGGGGGTGTAGGGGAGCGGAGCACCCCACGCCCCGTGTCGTCGCTCGAGAGGGTGTGAACCCTCTCGACTTCCAATCGAGGCCGGCGACCTGCGCGGCGGAAAGGTTGCTTGCCCAAAGGGCAAGCAAGTCGCTTCGCGACTGACTAAGCGAAATCGAAGATTTCGGTTGGTCGCCCCCGGGCGCTGATTTTTTCGGAGTGGGGGCTTGTCCCCCGGAGAAAAAATCGCTTCCTTGCAGATTCCGCGCCCGGAAATCCAAAGGATTTCAGCGGAATCTGAGAAAGAGAGGTGCGGAGGGGAATCTGTCCCCTCCGCCTCCGGGTGAGCTCGAGAGGGCCGCAGCCCTCTCGAATTTCCAATCAAAACGATTTCCGCAGGAAATCGTATCCGCTTCCCGCAGGGGGTGGCAGTGGCAGGGGAGCTTGCTCCCCCGCCACATGAGCGTCAGCGAATTTTCTTCCCCGTCGCATTCGTCGCGAACGGCTCCGCGGTCAGGCGGACGCTCATCAGGCGCTTGTAGGCGGGCAGCGTTTTGTTGAGTTCGGCGATGCTGGCGCGGGCATTGGCGAGGGCTTCCTCGCCGGTGTCGCCCTCCACGAACAGGGCGATGGCCAGCGTCTGGTTTTCCTCGGTGACCAGCGCGTCGCGCACGCCGGGAATCTGGTTGACGGCCAGCGTCTCCAGCTCCTCGGGCGACACGTTTTCGCCGTTTCCAAGGATGATCAGGTTCTTGATGCGGCCGGTCAGGTACAGGCAGCCGTCCTCGTCAAGTCGTCCAAGGTCGCCGGTCCTGAACCAGCCGTCCTCGGTGAACGCGGCGCGGGTCGCGGCCTCGTTCTTGTAGTAGCTCTTCATGACGTTCTCGCCGCGCACCTGAATTTCGCCGTCATCGGCAATGCGCACCTTGCAATAGGAGCCGGGCATGCCGATCGCGTCCTTCTTCATGCGGGTGTTCAGCGACACCAGCGGCGCGCACTCGGACAGGCCGTAGCCAGTCATCACCTGAATGCCCAGCTTGTCGTACGCGTCCACCAGCGCCTGCGGAACCGGCGCGCCGCCGCAGATCAGGCGCTTGAGGTTCCTCGCCTTGTCGAGGAACGGACGGAAGCGGGTCAGAAGCGCCTCGGCCAGCGCGGGAACGATATACAGGCTGTCCGCGCCGGACGTCGCGACCATCGGCGGGAAGAGGCGCAGGCTGGGGCACAGATACAGAAGTCCGCCGGTGGACAGCATGACCAGCACGTGGCACACGCTCTCAAACGCGTGGGACATCGGCAGGATGGAAATGCTCACGTTTCCGGCCAGCGGGATGAACTCGCTGGTGGCGATGCACATCATGTTGCGCTGCGAAAGCATTACGCCGCGGCGCTCGCCGGTGGTGCCGGAGGTGAAGATGATCTTGGAGAAATCGTCGCCCGCGGGCGCGAGCTCGCGCACGGTGCTGTCGCCCGCGGCGATGCGCTTTTTGCCGTCCTCAATCAGCGCTTCGCACTCGCTGAAGGAAACGGTCTCAATCAGCGGCTTCAGCGACGGCGCGAACAGGTCGTCGGCCAGTATCACGGAAACGTCCGCCGTGCGCACCAGCGTCTTCAGACCCTCGGCGGGCGTGTCCGCCGGAATCGGAACCACAACGCCCAGACCGCACAGCGCCGCCAGATACGCGCGCACCCAGCCGTAGCTGTTCACGCCCATCACGCCGATGTGGCGGCCCTTCCAGCCGCGCGCGTTCAGCGCCGTTTCCAGCGCGTCGACGTCCTCCTTCACCTGGCGGAAGGACACGGTTTTCATCTCGCCATTCACCTGCTCGACGTAGGCCGGCTTGTCGGCGTAGGTCTGCGCAGCGAAATCAATCAGCTCGCGAACGGTATTCAGCTTCTGCATATTGTAAAACCTCCTGTTGTCAAAACACAAAGTCCGCACTATAATATTATATATAAATCGGCCCGGTTGAACATGGCTGATTCGATACAATTTGATAGGCCCACTTTTTGGAAAAGGACGGCGAGAAAACATGCTCAGCTACACCCTGTCCCGCGAGGAAAAGCGCCCGCTTTACGATCAGCTTTACCGGCTTCTGCGCGCGGATATCGAGTCCGGCGCGCTCTCGGAGGGCGAGCGCCTGCCCGGCCGACGGGCGCTGTCCCAGCAGCTGGGCGTAAGCCGCGTGACCGTGGAAACGGCCTATCAGCAGCTGGCCGCCGAGGGCTACGTGCACGCGCGCGCCGGCAGCGGCTATTATGTGGACAGGATCGACGTTCCGCTTCCCTGCACCACGCCCCCGGCGAGCTTCACGCCCATCGAGACGGACGCGGGCTATCCGGTGGACTTCGTGAAGAACGCCGCGGACGAGGCGCTGTTCCCGTTCTCCGTGTGGGCGCGGCTCACACGCGCGGCGCTGATCGACCACGAGCGCGCCCTTCTGGCCGCCGTGCCGTCGATGGGCGTTCCGGAGCTTCGCGAAGCCATCGCCCGCCTTCTGTACCGCATGAAGGGCATTTCCTGCGCGCCGGAGCAGATCGTCATCGGCGCGGGCAGCGAATACCTGTTCAACATGCTCATTCAGTTTCTCGGCCGCGACCGCGTGATCGCCGTGGAAACGCCGGGCTATCCGCTCACGGCGCGCATCCTTCAGAAGAACGGCATGCGGCTCGCGCCCGTTCCGATGGACGCGCACGGCGTGCGCATGGACGCACTCTTCGAAAGCGGCGCGCGGGCGCTGGTGCTCTCGCCATCGCACCACTTCCCCACCGGCGTCGTCACCTCCATCGGCCGCCGCCGGGAGCTTCTTCGGTGGGCGGAGGAAACCGATTCGCTCATCGTCGAAAACGACTACGACAGCGAATTCCGCTTCTCCGGCATGCCGGTTCCCTCGCTCATGAGCGCCGACACCGCCGGGCGCGTGGTGTATATCAACACGTTCTCCAAGAGCATCGCCCCGTCGGTTCGCGTGGGCTATATGGTGCTGCCCCCGGCGCTGGCGGCGCGCTACCGGGAGGAAATGGGCTTTTACACCTGCGCCGCGCCCGCGCTGGAACAGTATGTGGTGGAGCGCTTTCTGACGCTGGGCTATTACGACCGCCATATCGCCCGCATGAAGCGCGCCTGCCGCGCCCGCCGCGACCGCGTGATCGCGCTGATTCGCAAAAGCGCCTTCGCCGACCGCGTGACGATTCTGGAGGCCGACGCGGGGCTGCACTTTCTTCTGCGCGTGCGCACAAATGAAAGCGACGCCGCGCTCAAGTGGGCGCTGCGCCGCGTGGGCGTGCGCGTGGCGTGCCTGTCGGACTACGCCTATCCGGGAACGACCGCGGACGCGCACGTGCTGGTGATCAACTATTCAAATGTGGACGTGGACGCGCTGGAAAAATCCCTCCCGCGCGTCGAACAGGCGCTGCTGAACGGCGACTGACGCGATTCCCACCACGTGGGATAAAAGTGGCATTTTTCCCACCTTCGGGAACATCTCCCACCGCGTGGGAATAAAGTGGCTTTTCTCCCATCCTCGGGAACATCTCCCACCGCGTGGGAATAAAGTGGCTTTTCTCCTATCCTCGGGAATATCTCCCACCATGTGGGATAAAAGTGGCATTTTCCCCACCTTTGGAGCCGGTGCGGCAATATTGCCCCTTCCATTTCTCTGCCCGTAAGCGGCTCTCCGCGCTGCACGTCGAGCGGTCAGACGGCCGTTTGACCGCTTACGCCGTAAAACGGCTCGGATGGGACTTTGCGCTCCTGTCCGCCTTATCGGCTTGCGATATGCAATTCGCTTTTAAGCGCCGCTTGCAGGACTGCGGAAAAGTTCACGCCAGCCCGCTCTGCTTCAAAGTTAAGCCACGAGGGGATGGTGCAATTCTTTTTCACGACGCGCAAATCGTTCTTCCGGCGATACTCCGCGAAGTCAACGTCAACCAGCGAAACGATCGCGCCGGACGGCGCTTCGGCCTGCACACTTGCAAGGCTCGACGCTTCCGGCAGGGCTTCGCCGTCGTCCTGCATGTCAATTCCCATAAGCCCGATTGCGTCCCGCGCCATCTCAATCGCGTCCGGAACGTCCTTTCCCTGCGTATTGATGTTGAAATCGGGGATAAATACCACGATGAACTCTTTTCCCTGCGTCATAACGATGGGATATGCGCTTTTCATTTTGGCTGCCTCCTTCAAATCTCTGCTATTGTTGTCAGGTGGCGGCGAGTTTATTTCAGCCCGCGCCGCTTGATGATTGCTTTTGCCAATTCTTCATCCGTTTCTCTGTGCCTTACGACGCTTTCCCTTTGACCGTCTTTCATGTATATGTCGTGGTTCGCGCCATGACGCTTGAACTTCCAGCCGTTTCGCTCTAAAAGATCGATAAGGTCTTTCGTTTTCATTTGCCGCCCTCCCTGCATTTACTATTATACGCCTTTAATACGCATATGTCAATAGATTGTGAAGGAAAATTATGCGCATTTTATGCGCCCGCATTTGACGGGGCGGGCGCGATGTCAATCGGATTCGTGGGCGCAAGTATTTCCCCGCGTATGGACGCGCTTCGCGCCGGCACGGGCAGGCAGCAAGGCGGCGCAAAACATATCATGGGGATCAAAGCGGCTTCTGTCCCCACTTCCGGCCGTACACGCGCGTAAGGCAGAAGACCGTGCGCGCGACGAGGGAGACCATATTGGCCAGCCACACGCCCGCCACGCCCATCTTCAGCGGGTAGCAGAACAGCCACGTCAGCGGCAGGCGAATCAGCCACACGCAGCCGGTGCAGGTAAGCATCACGTATTTCGTGTCGCCCCCGGCGCGGGTGGCGGGCTCGGTCACGTTCACGGACACGGCGACATAGCAGAACGGCAGAATCAGCCACATGATGCGCACGCTGTCCGAAATCACGTCCGGGTCGGAGGAGAACAGCCCCGCGAAGAAGCGCGGGAACAGGCACGCCACAAGGCACAGCACCGTCGTGGCGATAAAGGTATACAAAAGAATCGCGTTCATCCGCCGCCGCGCACCGGGCAGGTCGCCCGCGCCCACCTTCTGGCCGACCAGCGTCGCGGCGCTGGTGTTGCCGATGCCCTGACAGATGCCCGTGAAGGTGACGATCGTCGCAATCACGTTATACGTGCTCGCGGCGCGCACGCCCAGACCAATCAGAAGCGAATTGTTGAGCAGATAGCCCGCCTGCACCGAGAAGCTGTCCACGCTGGTGGGCAGACCCACGCGCAGAATCTCGCGCACCACGGGCATGGACGGCCGGAAGATGCGCGGCGGCTCCACCCGAAAGCCGCGGTGATGCCCGAACACGGCGATCACCATGGCAATCGCGCCTGCGTAGCGGCACGCCACATACGCGCAGCCCGCACCCATGATCTTCATGCCCATCCTGTTGATGAACAGATACGCCGCCGCAATCTGCACCACGTTGATCAGAATGCTGTTCAGAAGCGCGATTCGCGATTCGCCGGACGCGCGCAGAAGGCCGGTGAGCGCGTTCATCGTGATCAGCCCGGGCAGAGACAGAAGCAGCATGCGGAAATAGTCGGTGCTTTCCTTCACAAAATCCGCCTGCGCGCCCGGCATCAGAAGCCGCATCAGCGGCGCGGAAACCGCCAGCAGCACGACCGTTATCACCAGCGCGGACGCGGGCGCGAGCAGAAGCGTGTGCTCCACCACGCGCGACGCGCGCGGAATGTCGCTTCTTCCGGTGAGCTGCGCCGTCAGCACCACGCCGCCGGTGGTGATCACGGCGAACAGCGCCACCACGAGGTTAATCGCCTGATTGCCCGTGCCCATCGCGGCGAGCGAGCTCGCGCTGATGCCGCCGACGATGGCCGAATAGATCAGCCCCACGCCGGTGGTGAAGATGTTCTCGGCGATGACCGGCAGCGTGAACCGCATGGCGTCCGATTTAAACGCTTTCATCCGTCTTCCTTTCGCCGCGCGGCTTCCATTGCGCAAGAAGCACCGCTGCCAGCATCAGCGCGCAGCCGGTCAGCTCGCGCCCGGTCATTTTCTGGTGAAGAATCAAAAACCCGAATATCGCGGAGAACGCGCTCTCCATGCTCATCAGAAGCGAAGCCATCTGCGGCCGGCACCGGCGCTGGCCAAGGATCTGAAGCGTGTAACCCACGCCGCTGGACAGAACGCCCGTATACAGGATGGGCAGCAGCGCGTCCCGGTACGCCCGCGCCAACTGCGTTTCCGTGCCCAGCGCCAGCGCGCCCGACAGCGCGCCGCACACCAGAAACTGAAGCGCCGAAAGCCGGATGTTGTCCACCTTTGGCGCAAAAATGTCGATCACGATGATCTGCAGGGCGAACATCAGCGCCGCAAGCAGCGCGTACACATCCCCGCCGCCGAGCGCGAAGCCCTCCTTCACGCACAGAAGATACATGCCCGCCAGCGCCAGAAGAATGCCCGCGTACACGTTCGCGCCCACGCGCTTTTTGAGAAACAGGCTCAGAATCGGCACAAGCACGATGTACATCGCCGTCAGGAAGCCGATCTTGCCCACGTTCGCGCGCCCGGAGGCGTCCACCCACGCAATGGCGACCTGCTGAAGGTTCACCGCCAGCGTAAGACAGATTCCGCACAGCGCGCCGCCCAGCCACAGAAGCCACCTTTCGCGCCCCTTCGGCCGCCCCGTTCCCTGCTTGCGGTCGTTCCACAGGATCACCGGCACGAGCGCCAGCGCGCCGATCAGGCTGCGCGAGGCGTTAAAGCTCAGCGGGCCAAGGCTGTCCCCGCCCAGCGACTGCGCCACAAACGCGCCGCCCCAGATCACCGCCGCCAGCAGCAGCGAAACCTCGCCGGGCACGCCCCGGCGCTTTGCGTTTTCCATGGAGACCCCTCCGTTACAGCTTGATGTTCAGGAACGTGCCCCTGCGCACACGCGCGTACAGCAGCGCCTCGCGGATGTACGCATCGATCACAAAGGCAATCCACGGACCGGTGTACGCCAGCTGAAGCGCCGGAAGCGCCTGATTCAGCGGATAGCACAGCACATAGGTCAGAAGCGGCCGGATAATCGCCACGCTCACCAGCGAGCAGAACGCCACATACTTCACGTCGCCCGCGCCGCGCAGGCAGCCGGAGAACACCACGCGCCCGTTCTGCGCCATGATGCCGAACAGCACCGTGGTAAACGCCAGCGACGCGCCCGCGATGATCGTCTCATCCTCGGTGAAAATCAGCGCCAGTCCGCGCCGCGCGAAGAAGATCACCGCCATCAGCAGGAACGACGCGATCATCGAAATCTTCCGGCTCGCCTTCACGTAGGCCATCGCCTTGTCCTTGCGCTGCGCGCCCAGCGACTGCCCGACCATCGTCGCGCCCGCGGTCGCCACGCCGTCGCCCAGCGTGAACGAAAGCCCCGTCACCTGCTGCACGATGTTGTAACTCGTCAGCTCGTCCGCGCCGATGTCGGCGATCATGCGCGTGTTAATAAAGAAGCCCAGCCGCAGGAACACGCTCTCCGCCATCGACGACGAGCCCACCTTCATAAGCCCCGAAAGCGTATGCCGGTCGAACTTCAGCCCCCGCACGCGGAAAATCAGATACCCGTCCGGCCGCGTCGCGTACACAAACGCGATTGCGCAGGATACCGCCGTGCCGCACACCGTGGCAATCGCCGCGCCGCGCACGCCCAGCTTCGGGAAGCCTAAATTTCCGCCAATCAGACAGTAGTTCAGAAACACGTTCACCAGATTCGCCGTGATGTTCGTCACCATCGTGATGCGCGTGTTGCCAATGGCGCGCAAAGCCGCGCACAGACACAGCGACCAGCAGTTGAAGATCAGTCCCGCCGCGATGATGCGGAAGTAGTCCACCGCCATCTGCCGCGTTTCGTCCGCCGCGCCGGCCAAGTCCAGAATCGGCTCGGCCAGAAAATAGCCCGCCAGCGAAACGAGGACGCCCACCGCCGTGATCAGCGCCATGGACTGCGAAAGCACCGAGTTTGCCCCGGCGCGGTCGCCCTCGCCCTTGCGCCGCGCGATCAGCGCCGTCGTGCCCACGCACAGCGCCTGCGCGATGATCAGAAGAATCATGCGCGGCTGCGCCGTAAGACTCACCGCCGCGATGGCGTACTTGTCCACCACGCGCACCATCGCCGTGTCCGCCGCGCTGATAATGCTGAGCAGCGCGCCCTCAATCGTCGCCGGCCACGCAATCGCCAGCGCCTTTTTGTAAATCTCCCCGTCCTCCGGCCGCTCCCCCGTCCAGTTCACGCCCCGAATCCCCAAAAACCTCCGTAAAACACCCATCCCTCGCGTCTCCGTTTCCTGTATTAATATGCATCATATCACACCCAGATGAATTTGCAGTTAAATCCGGCGCGGAATCCACGCAAAGCGCCATTTATAAAGCTCGCCGCCCGACCAGCTTCTTTCGCTGGCGGGCGGCAGGATAGGTTTTTTATTATGGCACCACCACACAATTCGGCGGCGCGTCGGGCGAAGTCTTTTCTGCCATCTGCGGCATGCAAATTCCTCGATTTACTTCCAGTAAACCTTTGGAATTTTCATTTGCATCTGACGAAAAATCCATTCGCCGGCCGACCACCTCATTTGTGCGGCGTTGCCTTATGAACTACAGAATCAGCGACGGATAGAGCATCAGGGGGTCTTCGCCGGTATAGCCGAGGCCGCACGGCCTCGATGGTTGCTGGTAAAAAAATGCGTTGCTCCTGATCGATTTATCTCAATCTTTCTGGCGTGATTCGGCGAAATCACGCCGACCACGTCGACACATCCTTCCGCCGCCATATATTTGCGTCAGCCCGTACAGATGATATAGAGATGCAGACTGTGCTTTAGGAAGCCAATGATTTGTGAAAGCGTCATGCCGAACATACCCTGCAGCGTCTAAAAATGCGCGAAGTTAATTACAAATAAATGCAAGCCATTATTTCGGTAACAATTCAAGGATGATGTCGCGCGTTTGTAATTAATACCAATGTCTTTAACAACATAAGCCGGTGAAATATAGCAAAACAAAGAACTCGAATTATAGTTTTCTCATAAAAATGAAGAACATTATTGACAGAGTGTGCGCCTTTGCAATATAATTAATATATCAAAATAGAGATGGATGGATCATATGGCCGCTTATAAAACAAACAAAATGTATAAAGTGATTGGCAAAAAAGTTCTTCAAAACTGGGCGCTTTATTTGTTTTTGCTGCCGAGCGCAGTCATTTTGCTGCTGCTGAATATTATACCTATGTACGGCATACAGATTGCGTTTAAGAAGTTTGTTGCGAATCAGGGCATATGGGGAAGCAAGTGGATTGGCTTCTCCAATTTCAGCAACTTCTTTTCCTCGTACATGTTTTCTTCATTGATAAAAAACACACTTGCTATAAGTTTGTATTCGATTGTCGTCTCTTTCCCTTTTCCAATACTTCTCGCATTACTTTTGAATTACTGCATCCATCCCAAGCTCAAGAAAACCACGCAGATGGTTACTTATGCCCCGCATTTTATCTCAACGGTTGTCCTCATTGGCATGATAAACGTGTTTTTCAGTTCTGAAGGACTGGTCAATACAGTAACAGAGCTGTTGGGCGGAAGCAAGGTATCCTATCTTGAGTCCCCGTCCATTTTCAGACATTTATACGTATGGTCACATATCTGGCAGAGAACCGGATACAATTCTGTCATTTATATTGCGGCACTGTCCGGAATTTCTATGGAGATTCATGAAGCTGCGATCGTGGATGGAGCCAATAAGCTTCAGCGCGCCGTTCATATTGACTTACCTTCCATACTTCCCACGGCGGTAATTCT